>JANQOH010000191.1 GCA_028289725.1 Alphaproteobacteria bacterium | reverse complement strand
TTGTAGCGTCGGACAAGGTGCGTCTCCCGTGCGTGCCGTGTTGATCGCTCCATCATTCCACGCTGATCACACCGATGCGAGGCTGTGCTTGCCCTTCGGCCACGGTCATGCAGACTGCCGCCGGCACGCATTAGCAAGGGAGAGCGCCATGACATCCGCCGCCTTCGATCTTTCCGGCAAAGTCGCTCTAGTAACCGGCGGAAACGCCGGGATCGGCTTGGCTATGGCGGAGGCGCTGGCCGAAGCTGGCGCCGACGTGTGCATCTGGGGCAGCAATCCAGACAAAACGACCGCCGCCGGCGAACAAATTGAGCGTCATGGAACCCGCGTGCTGGCGCTTGCTTGCGATGTCAGCGATGAGAGCGCGGTCGACGCGGCAACAGAAGAAATGATCGCGAAGCTGGGACGGGTTGACGCCTGTTTCGCCAATGCCGGTGTGTCGGGCCGCGGCCCGAGTTTCTTGGAAATGAGCACGGAAGAGTGGCGTCGCGTCCTTTCCGTCAATTTGGATGGTGTGTTCTTCACGCTTCGCGCCGCGGCACGGCATATGGTTGCGCAAGGCGACGGCGGCGCCCTGGCGGTCACATCGAGCCTGGCTGCTATCGAAGGGCAGCCGCGCGGCGAGCATTATGCAGCCTCGAAAGGCGCGGTTGTGTCGATGATGCGGGCCCTTGCGGTCGAGCTGGGCCGCCACAAGATCCGCGCCAACGCGATTCTTCCCGGTTGGATTGAAACCGACATGACCCGCGAGTGGATGAAACAGGAGGTGGTCCAAGACCGCGTCCTGCGGCGTGTGCCGGCGCGTCGATGGGGAATTCCGCAGGATTTTGGCGCCATCGCCGTCTATCTGGCAAGCGACGCCAGCGCCTACCATTCCGGCGATACTCTTCTGATCGATGGCGCCTACGCCTTATTTTGAGATCCGCCATACCGCGATCGTTCGCCGTCGCTTCGACGGCAAACGCTCAGGCAAAAGGGATGCCGTCGTCTATATGGCCCGGCCCCACGGCACGGGAAGCGAAAGTTTGCGAAATACCAGCAGCTTGGCTGTGGATTTCGCGCCGCCCCGGACAAGATTGATTCCTTAGACCATTCCGCTGGGGCCGAGGAATATTGGACGAGCCATTGTCTGTGGCAGAACAACCGACGCGCGAATCACCCCTCGATCGTATTCGACACGATCGGGATCGCTTCGTCGCGTTTGCATTCACCGATGCCGATATCCTCATCGAACTTGATGCCGCCGGCACGGTTCTGTTTTCCGCGGGCGCTTTGGCGTTGATCGGACAAACCGTCGACGACCTCGCCGATACGTCTTTTGCCGATCAACTCGACGCCGAAAGCGCGGCGGAACTGCAGACCTTGTTCGACAGCCCGAACGGTCAGCATCGATGGCATGGCGAGACCCTGCGCGTGACCGGGGCACAAGGCAAACCAGTGTCGTTTCGCGTAAGCGGCTACCGTTTGCCGGAAATGGACAACCACGTCTTCCTTTCATTGGCGCACCTTCCGATACAGGAGCCGACGGCGCCGGTCGTGTCGGAAGAGCCGAAATCGGACGTGTTCGCCGATGTACCGGATTTAATTCCGAGCGATGGGTTCACCGCGGCCGCCAGCGAAAAGCTATCGGACCCCAACACCGAACTCTCGCTGATCGAGTTCACTGGACTGGATGCGTTAAGCCGCCGGGCCGACGCCGACGAATTGGCGCAGTTCTTGAGCGGCACGATCGAAAAACTGCGCGCAAAGTCGGTTGACGGAAAATCCGTTACGACATTCGGCGGCGAACGCGTCGGCGTGATCCACGATCGGGATACGGATATCGCCGAGGTGAGCGACGCCCTCGCCGAACAGGCCCGCGCAATCGATCCAGACGGCCAAGGCATCACGATGGCGCGCACGGAGATCGAGCTCGACAAATCCGGCCTGAGCGATGCGGATGCCGTGCGTGCGCTGGTTTACACGATCAATCGGTTTGCCAAGGCCGGTCCAGACGCCGGGTTCGGCTCGCTGCAAGACGGCTATGAAGCGATGTTGGAAGACACGCTCGGCCGCATGGAGGCCTTCCGCGCGCTGGTCGAGAACAGCAATTTCGAGATCGCCTACCAGCCCATCGTCAACTTAGCCGACCGCCGGTTGCATCATTACGAAGCGCTGGTTCGCTTTGATGGCGGCGACCAGTCGCCATACGACCTGATCACTTTCGCGGAAGATCTCGACATGATCACGTCGTTCGACCTTTCCATGTGCGAGCGCATCATCGACGCCGTGAAGGCAGACGACTCATTGAGGGTGGCGGTCGCCGTCAATTTGTCGGCGAATTCAATCCAAAATGCGCAATTCATGAAGACACTGGATCAGCTGCTCGCGGCGAACCAACAGCTTTCGCGCAAACTCCTGTTCGAAATTACCGAGTCCTACGAAATCTCGGATCTCAATGCCGCGAACAAGGCGATCCAAGCTTTACGCCAACGCGGCTACCGCGTCTGTCTCGACGATTTTGGCGTGGGCGCCACGAATTTCGATTATTTGCGTGTTCTCCAGGTCGACTATGTCAAAATCGATGGCTCCTATGTGCGCTCCGTGCTCAACGAACCGCAGGCCAAATCATTCCTGAAAGCCATCGTCCATTTGTGCGACGACCTTGGCATTCAAACGATCGCGGAATTTGTCGAAGACGAGGAGACAGCGCGTTTCCTCCGCGCCAATCGTGTCCGGTTTGGCCAGGGTTTTCTCTTCGGCCGACCCGAAATTGGCCTGCCCGCGCGGGAGCTCTCACCCGTCCCGGCTTAAGCAGTTGTATTTTGATAGTGGCCTAACGAAAATCGCAGCGCGCGCTGTTAGTCCGCTTGGGTGATCGCGGCGACCGGCGCATCCGCCTCTTCGGCGATGGGCGGCGTCCGCCACTCTTGGCGATCAACCGCGCCACATGACGGGCACAGCAAGTGCCACTTCGGGGACGGCGTCCCGCAATTGTCGCACACCCAGGCTGGATCGGGCGGCGCCGCACTTGCGCGTCGCCACCACTCGCGCGCAGCGGCGCCATCCCCGTTCTCCGCTTCCTCGAGCATTGCTCGCAACCGATAGAGCCGCGCCGAGCCGGCGCCTTCATCAACGCGATCCAGATGATTGCGCGCCGTGCCCCAGAGCTTCGCTTCCAACGCGGCGCGCGCCAGCGCCAAATGCACGTCAGGCGCGTCGGGTTGGGCCTTCACCAACGGTTCCAAGGCCTTGACAGTCTCCAAAGCACCATCCGGATTGGACGCGGCAACATAGGCGCGTATTAAATCGGGATGCGACACGCTGGCCCATGTCCGGGCCAGCAACCTTCGCGCTTCTCGCGCGTGGCCCATCTCAATTTGTATTTCGGCGGTCAAAACGGCCGCC
>JANQOH010000182.1 GCA_028289725.1 Alphaproteobacteria bacterium | reverse complement strand
TTGGGCGCGCGCGTGCCCGAGACCGTTGCGTCGCTTTCGGGCGGTGCGATCGAAATGAAATTTTTCGATCCGGGCGCGCTCGTTCCGCCGCTGGAAGTTTTCGATGCCGTGTCGAGCGGGGCGGTCGACGCCGGGTGGGGCACGGCTGGCTATTGGGCGGGCAAAGTGCCGTCCCTGGTGTTTTTTTCCGCCATCCCGTTCGGACCGCCAATCGGCGAATATATGGCGTGGTTCTATTTTGGCGGCGGCGAAGCGTTCTATGACGAGATTTACGGCCGTCACAACATCAAAGGCGTGCTGTGCGGCATTGTCTCGGCCGAAGCATCTGGCTGGTTCCGCAAGGAGATCAACAGCGTCGATGACCTGAAGGGTCTGAAAATGCGATTCTTTGGTCTCGGCGGCCGCGTGATGCAAAAGCTGGGTGTGTCGACGCAGTTGCTTGCGGGCGGCGACATTTATCCGGCGCTGGAGCTTGGCACGATCGATGCGACTGAGTTCGCCATGCCCGCGATCGATAGTGAGCTAGGCTTTCACGAAATCGCGAAGCACTATTATTTCCCGGGCTGGCACCAGCAATCGACCTTTCTTGAGCTGATCATCAACAAGGACAAATGGGACGGCTTGAGCGCCGACCAGCAAATGCAGATCAAAGCGACCTGCGGTGACAATTTCCGTCATTCAATCGCCGAAGGCGAAGCGCTGCAATTCAAGGCCATCAAGGACCTGCAAGATGCCGGCGTGACCGTGCATAAATGGCCGGACGAGATGCTCGCCGAATTCAAGCGCGCCTGGGATGAAGTTGTGGCCGAGGAAATCGCCGCCGATCCCGATTTTGCGCGGGTTTGGGAGTCGCTTGAGGCTTTCCGCGCCGACTACACGCTGTGGCGCGACCTCGGTTATTTGTAGGGCCCGCCCGTGGCGTACGATGAAGCGCTCGCCGAATCCTTACGGGTTGCGTTGAAAGGCACCGCGGGCCTCAGCGAAAAGAAGATGTTTGGCGGCCTCGGCTTCTTCCTTAACGGCAATATGCTGTGCGCCGCCGACAAGGGCCGGTACGTGTTTCGCGTGGGCAAGGACCAGGAAGCGGCGGCGCTCACGCGGCCTGGCGCCGCGCCGATGGCGTTCGGTGAACGGCGTATCGGCGGCTTCGTGTTTGTCGATGCCGGAGAATGCGACGCTGCGGCGCTTGGTGAATGGATCGCCATGGCACGCGCCTTCGTTGACACGTTGCCACCGAAATAGGATGCGTTAGCCGTCTTTTGCGAGCCGGTCCCGGAGTTCGGTCTTGAGCACCTTGCCGTAATTGTTCTTCGGCAAGACATCGAGCGCGACATAAGCTTTTGGACGCTTGAACCTTGCGATAGTATCGAGACAATGCGCGTCGAGCGCCGCTTCGTCGAGCGTCCGGCCATCCTTCATCACCACGCAGGCGACCACTTCCTCGCCCCAATCCGGGTGTGCACGACCAACCACGGCGACCTCTTGCAGGTCCGGGTGCGACAGCAGCGCTTCCTCGACTTCGCGCGGATAAATGTTGGTGCCGCCGGAAATGATCATGTCCTTCGACCGGTCGTGCAGCGTGAGAAAACCGTCTTCATCGAACGCGCCCATGTCGCCTGTGCGCAACCAGCCATCCCGAATGGCGTCGGCCGTCGCGTCCGGATTGTTCCAATAGCCGAGCATGACCGACGGCCCGCTGACTTCGATTTCGCCGACTTCGCCGGACGGCAGTTCGTTTCCCTCTGTGTCCGCGACGCGCACGCGAACACCGCTTTGCGGCAAGCCGACTGACGCCAGTCGTTCACGGTATCGAGGGTGGCCGGTATCGGCGAACCAATGGCGCCCGAGCGCGGTAATCGCCATGGGTGTTTCGGCCTGGCCATAAACCTGCGCGAAACGTTGGCCCATCACTGCCAGCGCTTCCTCGATGTCGGCGAGATACATCGGCCCGCCGCCATAGATGATGGTTTTGATGCCATCGCCGTTCGCGCCGCGTGCCTTCGCGCCGTCGACCAGACGCCGGACCATGGTCGGCGCGGCAAACATCGACACATTGCGCAAGCGCGCGCACAGATCGAGTATCTCGTTCGGGTTGAACGCGCCGGATTCGGGCACCACGTGCCGCGCGCCGCGCAAAATGTGAGGGATTTTGTACATGCCCGCGCCGTGCGATATCGGCGCGGCGTAGAGCATGGCGTCATCTTGTTCGATTGCGCCAAACTCCGTGAAATAGCAATGCGACATCGTCAACAAATTGCCCCACGACAGCATGGCGCCTTTCGGTCGTCCGGTCGTACCGGAGGTATAGAACAGCCACGCCGGATCGTTCGCATGACATGCTTTTGGCCTGTCCGGCCCATAGTTCATGCGCATGCCTGAAAAATCCAAATCGTCGACCGACACAATGTGCTTCAAGTCGGGTGCGTCGCCCTGTCTATCGGCAAGCGCCGCGCCGATGTCATCGCTGACGAAGCAAAATTGACAGCCGGCATTCGCGAGGATCCAGGCGGCTTCCTTGGGATGCAGCTTGGCATTGATGGGCACCGCGGCGGCGCCGAGCCACCATATGCCGTACAAGGCTTCCAGATACTCGGTCCGGTTTGTCATGAACACGCCGACCCGATCGCCGGGCTGCACGCCGAAAAGGCTCTGCAAATTGCCCGCGATCGCGGACGCGCGCGCCGCAAAACCGCGATAGTCGGCGTCGACGCGCTCGCCGGTCATCAACGCCGGCGCGTTGGGGCGCGTGCGCGCGGTGCGATAGAGCCACTCAGAGAGGTTCATGGCCGATGACCCATTGCGGTATTGAAGTGCCCGCCTAGGGGTGCGGACCCCAAGGCGATGCGACCAGGAGTTTGTTTTCCTGTTTCAGGATCAGCGGCCGGAACTTGCCGGCGAATTTCAAAAAATCTTCGTCCTGATAGATGGTCTCCCACGTCCGCCGGCGATCCATGTCATCGTCGAACTTCCACAGGTGAACGAGTTCGTTCAAGGCGCCGATGTCGCCTAGGAAGTAACCGACCAGCTTGTCTTCGTATTTATGTATCGCCGGCCACCCCAGCGTATTGTAGATTTCCACCGCTTCCTTGATTTTTCCAACATAGAGCGTGTAAGTGCGAAGTTCATAAAGCGCCACGCAACCCTCCCATTATTTATCCTGCTACGCAGCCATACGGCGCGTACAGAAATTCATTAGCTGCCAAATTTTCCCTTCGCCTCGATTCGGCGGCTGTGCAAAATCGGTTCTGTATAACCGCTCGGTTGGGCGAGGCCTTTCAGGACCAGGTCGCACGCAGCTTGGAACGCGATACTGTCGTCATAGTTCGCGGCCATCGGCCGATACGCGCCATCGCCGGCGTTTTGTTCGTCGACCACACCCGCCATGCGCTTCATGGTTTCCATCACCTCGTCCTCGGAACACACGCCATGATGCAGCCAATTAGCGATGTGTTGGCTCGAGATGCGCAGTGTCGCGCGATCCTCCATCAGGCCGACATTGTTGATATCGGGGACTTTGGAACAGCCGACTCCCTGATCCACCCAACGTACGACATAGCCCAGAATGCCTTGCGCGTTGTTGTCGAGTTCCTGGTGAATCTCGTCTTCCGCCCAATTGGGCCGGTCGGCGAGCGGGATCGTCAAGATGTCATCCAGGCTTGCGCGCTTGCGTGATTTCAGCTCTTCCTGGCGCGCCGCCACGTCCACCGTGTGGTAGTGCGTCGCGTGCAGCGTCGCCGCGGTCGGAGAAGGGACCCAAGCCGTGCTGGCACCGGCCTGCGGATGGCCGATCTTGATTTCCAGCATGTCGGCCATCTTGTCCGGCATGGCCCACATGCCTTTGCCGATCTGTGCGTGGCCTTGAAGGCCGCAGGCCAATCCGATATCGACGTTCCAATCTTCATAGGCGGCAATCCAAGCCGCCGACTTCATGTCGCCTTTGCGGATCATGGCGCCGGCGTGCATCGAGGTATGCATCTCGTCGCCAGTCCGGTCGAGAAAACCGGTGTTGATGAAGCACACGCGATCCTTGGCCGCGCGGATGCATTCCTTGAGGTTCACGGTGGTGCGCCGCTCCTCATCCATAATGCCCATCTTCAGGGTGAAGCGATCGAGACCGAGGGCGTCCTCGATGCGGCCGAACAATTCGCCGGAGAACGCGACCTCTTCGGGGCCGTGCATTTTTGGTTTGACGATATAGACCGACCCGGCCCGGCTGTTGCGATGGCGGCCCAAGCCCTTCAAATCGTGCATCGCAATCAGCGAGGTGAACATGCCGTCCAGAATGCCTTCCGGCACCGGCTCGCCATCGCGATCGCGCATCGCATCGATGGTCATGAGATGCCCGACATTGCGCACCAACATCAGACTGCGGCCCGGCAAAGTCAGCGTTGTGCCGTCGGCGGCGGTATAGTGGCGGTCCGGATTCAGGCTCCGCTCAACCGTTTTGCCACCTTTCTCGAAGCGGTCCGTCAGATCGCCTTTCATCAAACCGAGCCAGTTGCGGTAGACCAGCACTTTGTCCTCGGCGTCGACCGCTGCCACTGAGTCCTCGCAATCAACGATGGTGGTGACCGCGGATTCGAGCACGATGTCGCTGACACCGGCCGCGTCGTCCTTGCCGATGGGATGCGCGGGATCGATCTGAATTTCGGCGTGCAGATTATTGTTGACCAGCAAGATCGCCGACGGTGATGCGGCGTCACCTTGATAGCCGGCAAAGCGGCCCGGATTGGCGAGACCGGTTTGCGCGCCGCTTTTCAAAGTGATCGAGAGTTGACCATTGTCGACGGCGTACTTGGTTGCGTCCACGTGCGACCCATCGGCCAGTGGCGCGGCGTTGTCGAGGAAGTCCCGCGCCGCGGCGATGACGCGGGCGCCGCGCACCGGATTGTAGCCGCCGGCCCGGTCCGCGCCGCCGTCCTCGGCGATGGCATCGGTGCCGTAAAGCGCGTCGTAGAAACTGCCCCAGCGGGCGTTCGCGGCGTTCAGCGCATAACGCGCGTTGGTCACCGGAACGACCAATTGCGGGCCGGCAATCGTGGCGATTTCCGGGTCCACATTCGCCGTGGCAGCCGCGAAATCCGCGCCTTCCGGCAGCAAGTATCCAATATCGGTTAAGAAGGCCCTGTATTCCGCCGCGTCGAGGTCCTTGCCGCGCCGCTCCTTGTGCCAGTCATCAATAGCGGATTGCAGCTCGTCGCGGCGCGCCAGCAGCTCACGATTGCGCGGCGCCAGATCATGCACGATCGCATCGAGCGACGCCCAAAACCCGTCGGCATCGATGCCGGTACCCGGCAGCGCTTCGTCATTGACGAAATCGTAGAGCTCTTTCGCGACCGACAGGCCGCCAACCTTCACTTCATCTGACATTCGGGGTCCCCTCCGCATTCCTCACGCAAATATCCGTCGCCATCTGCGCCCCAGACGACGTCACGCGCCAATTGATGTGGCCATAGATTTCCACCCTTGATTCACGGCTTTGACCAAAGAGTCAAATCCTGTCGCGGCAGAACAGTGAATTCAGTGACCGAACAGGCACAAAACCGGGCTTTTGGTCAACGAAATCCCCTATTTCCGCCCACGTTGGCGGACCCCAGCGGACAGTAATGCACCTACCGCTTGTAAAAACTCTCCCTATATAATGGCCACTACGGCGAAAGATGGGGGTGCGAGATGAGTGCGGTCGATACGTTCGAGCAAGAGATCAAAGAGACCGAGCGCTTGGTTGGCGAAATGCGAACCAAGATCGATGCCGGGGAACAATTGCTCGACAAAATCTCGAAAAGTGAATCCCTTGGCGATGTCGATTTCGACATTGAAAACGCGCGCATAGAGGACGTGCTCGCGCAACAAAAGCTGATGGAGGCGAATATCGCCGATTTGATCATCGGCCTCGAGGACGTCACCAATTCTTTCGGCGCGGAATTTGAGAGCATGAAAGGCTACAGCGTCAGCGAAAAGCTGATCGGCTTTTTCTCCCGCAAAAAGGCCCAATCCATGCGCAACAATCGGGTGCGCACAACGTCGCTCGCCGGCAATCTTCAGGACTTGTTGGGCAAGTCAAACATCATTGTAAAAATTCTAACCGACCAGCGTTCTGTTCTAGAAAGCCGTTACGCGTCTTCGGAAGCGAGCTTGAAGAAGGTGATTGAACGACGTCAGCAAGTGACTGAAGAGATCAAGGCGACGCAAAAACGCATCGAGGAGCTCAATCCGGCGTTGCTCGACATCGAAAACAAAATCGCGGCGTCGACCGATCAGTCGGAGCGCTCGAAACTCGAGGGCGAACGCTCGGCGTTGGCCACCGAATATAACGAGAAGCAGGCGAAGGAGCAGGAACTGCTCGCGGCGTCGCAAACGCTTGAGCGCTATACCTCGATGTTCCAAACATTCGTCGACAGTTTGAACAATCAGATCGCCGCGCAGGAAACCCTGATCAACAAACTGTCGATCGATACCGAGCAACGGATCGTACTGTACAAATCGCTCGAGGATTCCTTGAAGACGGCGGCGCAACAGGATGTCGCGCATCAAATCAACACGTTGGGCTCCCAGGTCGACACCGCGGCGGAGCAGACCATGGCCGGCATCGGTGCCGCGTCGCAATCGCACATCGCCGATCTGCTCGAGCTGCATGAACAAAGCATGGTCAACTCGGCGGAAATTCAACGACGCAAGAAGCTAGCGGACGACGCGTTCGCGCGCCGGTTCGCCGAGGTCATGGAGAAGCACGAGGCGGCGCGTTACGTTGCACAGTAGGACGCGCGCACGTTTCGGGGACCGCGTATGAACAACGGTTCGAATGGAATCGAGCGGTACTTCCAATCCACACGCGCGGCGTTCGATTCCCTCAGGACGGTTTACAAACATGAAGGGCCGTGGGCCAAGCGGCACGATGTGATTTCGCGCATCGTGCGGGAGCATTTGCGGCGATTGCGCCAGAGTTTCGAGTGTTGGGACCGGCGGCGGTTGGATGCGCGCGCCTTCAAAATCGATACGGCAGAGTCCGGTCTGCCGATTTTTCATCATGCGCTCGAACTGCAAGAAGATTTTTCGCAGGCTTCGGCCCGGCTGAGAGAGATACCGGCACCGGACCAAATCCGTGACGACATGATCGAGTACATATTCGATCACAAGCGGTTGCCCGAGGATCTGCAAAGCTTGATGGCGCGCCGGCTCTATTTCGAGTCCCTGCGGCAGCGCCCGGTCTTCACCACGGTGACGCCGCCGGAAACCGTGCGCTTCTCGATCAATCCACGCACGAAGCGTCCGTTCTATGTCGTGCATTGGGCGAGCTACGACGGCAGCGCCAATCTGCCGCTGATATACATGGCGGTCATCGAGGACTCGTCAGGCGGCGATATCGTGCCGCCAAATCCAGGTCGCCATTTGAACAATACCGCACGTCCCAAATTTCGTCCGCTCGAAGGTCTACCCAACCGAACGCTGACGGAACCGTTCGCCGCATTCGCCGCCAACCACAGCAGCTATAGTCTTAGCCTGACATCAATCGCGACCGCGTTGGACAAGGATTTTGCCAATCTGCATCCAAAGCAACTCAAACGGTTTGTGTTGGGCCCGTTCTATGTCGGCGATATCACGCGTCACAACGAACGTGTGCAGTCGGTGCTCGATGAAGTCGACGATCCGAGCCACAACTGGCTGCTGACGTGGGCGGTCCAAGAACTCCATTCGAAGGAAGAAAAACCCGCGAAGCATGGATTGTGGGGCGGTTCGCCGGCTGAAGAGATCTTCTACATCAATACCGACGATTTGGAATGCGCGCGTCAGGGCGTCAGTGCGTACGAGCGCCATGCGTTGGTGCCACACGCGGCGTACCAAGCGTTGCATGCCCAAGGCCGCGCGGACGAAACCTTTGATGGCTATCAATGTCACATCGTCAGCGGCGAGAACATATTGGAGCACGTATGAGGACGGCATGGACATTGGCCTGACGACCCTGCGCGAAGAAGAAATCGCCAAATATCTCGCCACGGCGCAATCCCTCGTGCAACGCACGTCCGTCGTGATATCGGGCGATGACGATGAATCGCGCACCGAGCTTGCTGGAACCGGCCGGCGGTTCGTGCGCACCGTTTCCACGGGTCCGGTCGAGCGCAGTGTCGAGGTCAAGTTCGCGGATACGCTCGGAAAGATCAACGTGGACGACGCCATGCTTTCCATGGCGCAACACGGGTTGCTGTTTCACGCACGACGAGGGCTCGCGGTCGGTTTCGCCGTACGCGACGTGTTTGCGCGCCAAACCGATCTGGAGAATCTTTCGGACCGTAACAGGACCGCGCCGCTCAGCGGTGAAGACGCCGCGCGGTATCATCGCCTTCTGGGCGCGGGCGCATTTGTCGCGCTCTTCACGGCCGCGAGTTATTTGCTGCAGACCACCGAAGTCGAAGCGGACCCGACCGAGGACAGTCCGCAGCCCGACTTCGCTTTCGACACACCGCAGGATGCCTTCAAGCATTTCTTGTATGGGCTTGACCGTGCGATTCACGACGCGCCCAACGATGAGCAATTGCTCGCCCGCGCCAAGGCGTTCGCGCGGGTCACCTTGGAAGGCCTTCTGGCGCGCCGTGCGCGTTTCGAGCAGCTGAGCGCTTTTGAAGAGACGCATATCCGCCTTGACGATGACGATTTCGAACTGATCGGCTTCGATATTCAAGATCGCGCCCGCCGCAAGCCTCTGGTTATGACCTTCAAGAAGCCGACGGAGGTGGTCGGCAACCACATTGCGAAATATCAGTCGATCAAGCTCGCAAAGATGCTGATGGCGTATGACTTTGACCGTCAGCTCAATCCTTTCGTCGAGTTGGGGGGCTTTCTTTTCACGTTTATTGGCGATGGCTTTCCGGGAACCGGTAAGACGACGCTCATTCAAATGATTGCCGGGCTCATTAAAGATTATTGCGATGTCGCGAGCTATCCTTTCCATTATGAGAACTTCGGCGTCGATCAAATTAGCTCGTATCAAGGAAAATCCGGCCAGAACTGCAAGCAGTTCATCAATAATGTGTTGGATCCGCGGGCCATCGGCTTCGGCACGGTCGACGATATCGATCAGGTCGCGAGCAAGCGCAGCGACGACCGGTCGTCGGCCGGTCAGCAGGAAATCACTGCGGTGTTGATGGAAAGCTTTTCCGGCGCGGGCACGGTTGTTCGCGGTAATTGCAGCTTCGGCATGTTCTCGAATTATCCGGAGAACGTGGATGATGCGCTACGCCAACGCGCCGGTGCACGCTGGCTGGTCGACGGGCCGCAAACGGCAGCCGACTATGTTGATATCTTTGCCTTGCTGGCGGGTGACAATCACCAAGTCCCGCTCGGTGATCACGATTTGTACGCGGCCCAAGAGATTGAGCGCGCCGTGGAGTCGGCCTACGAACAACACAACAAGCCGCAGGAAGACGGCTTGATGAAGGTCTTTGAACGTTTCACCGATGCCAATGGTAAGCCGGACACGTTGCAAGAGATCGGCACCTACCTGCACGCGATCAAAGAAGCGGAGCCGCGGTTCACGGGACGTGCCATCAAAAACATTACGGACGCCGCGAAGATGCGGGCCATGGACATCGAACTTCCAGATGAGTGGTTCGAAAGCCCGGACGTCTTTATGCACCAACTGTACGACACCAAGCGCGCGATGATCGCCGAGCTGCGCGGTCCGATCACACTCGACATGATCATTCAAGAAATTCACCGCTACGCGGATTCAGAATTCCGCTACACGGACAAATCGGACAGCACCGCCGTTGAAGCCGTGATACGCGATCAGCGCGTGCGCGAACGCGCGGTCCGCGAAATCGAGACGCTGAAGGATAAGGGTCAGTGGAACGCCTGATCCGAAACCGAATGCTTTATGGCGGCTTGCTTCCGATAGCGCAGCCGCACCATGTCGAACGCTACAACACAGCGCTTGAGGCCTTTGGCTTGCCGCGCACCAAACTTACCGAGTTTGCCATCGACGCCGTCGGCTATTCGCCGGAGGTTGGCGTGGATATCGGGGACAAGCATTACTTGGACCCGCTGAGAGTCAATCCGCGCTTCATCATATTGAGTCCAGAGCAAGGCGAGTTGCCGGTAATCGAGCCCAGCTTTTCGTCGATCGCCGACCATATGCGCGCCTTTTATCGCGACAATGAACGTGCGGTTCAACTGCTGACCTTAAAGGATGTTGTCTACGGCGAAATCGAGGATTCGACCTATCGGGTGGATTCGCTCAAGGACATCTTGTCGATCAGACATGTCGAATTTGAACCGCGAAGCGTTGGCGGCTTGCTCGAGCAGGCGCATGAGCTTCGAAATATGTTGGATCGGTTCCGTATCGCCCCGGATGCTTGGCAAGACAACGAATTGCTTCGGCAAATGGTGGAGCATGTCAATGCGTGTGGTGATATTCGACGCAATAACCTTATTCCGGAGCACCTGCAGTTCGAGCAAGGTTCGTTTTGGACCCAACATTTCGGCGGCGTTTACGTGTTCCACGATGACGGCGGGGAAACGGTCGCGATCGGTGCGCCGAAGAACCCCAAATACGCCCAAGACCAACCGAACTTGAGCCGCTACATTTCGCTGAAATCGCCCAAGGCGGTCTATGACTATCTGTGGGAAACCGGCCGGCTCGAGGCGCCTAATCCCGCATGGCTCCGGGGTTCCGGTATTCTCGATTTTCGCATCGGTCTGTTCGTGCGCGCGGCGATCGCGGAAGCTGAGCCCGAGACGGATATTCTTGGCCTCGACAATGCGTGGATCGACAATTGGATCCACGCGAATTTCGATCAGCTATCCGACGATGGCGTCTTCGCGTTTCTTGCGGATGTTCGCAAGCGCGCTTTCAACGGCGCACGTCTCAAGCTCAATAAGACAGCCGCCGCGTTGCGGTTTTTGGTGGTGCGGGCGCGCCACGATCATCCGGAACGCACGTTGGTTAACCGGCTAATTTCCGAGTACGCACCGTTTGATTTTCTCACCCGGTTTATCGTCAACAAGGAGGCATTCTACGAGGACTATCGGGCGCTCCCCGAATCCTATCGCGATTATGTGGTGAATTTGGTCACGACGACCTATTTCCCTGACAAGCCGGCGTTTCGATACCGCATGTTTGAAGACACGCCATTGGATGAGTAACCGAAATGGGTGAGCGCAGTGCTTGATCCAATTTTCGAATGGTTCGGCCGATTGCCGGGCGCGATCGCCGCTTGGATAAGGGGATTGATCCGTCTCGTGCTGTCGCCGTTCCGCGGCCTCTATGGGTTTTACCAACGCGCCGGGTTCTTGATGCGCGTCGCACTCGGCGTGCTCATCATACCGCTTGTCGCGGCCTATCTCTGGTTCTTCTGGCAGACGGCCTGGATTCGCGACTATGACGCGGATTATCCGGACAGGTATGATTTTGGTCAGAGCATGCGGTCGGCGGGCGAACAGGTCGCGGTCGAAGGTGGTGACGAATCCACCAAGACGTGCGGCCAGTCGGCGATCGTCACGATCACCAGCGATTTGATCGATCTCAATGTCAACAAGAACGTCTGGCTGTCGAGCAACCCGGTCTACAAGGCCGGGTTCTTTTGGATGGTCGATTGGGACCAGACGTGGTTTTTCGACAATAAGGCGGCGTTCCAAAGAGGCGTGCACCAGGCGGCCAGCCGCACGGCGATCGAGCTCGCGGATGCGCTCGGACGCGTGCGCGGCACATCGCAAATTGACACGGATTTGCAAGCCGCTAAAGGCCGCATCCAGTTCGATCAGTTCACCTGGTATTTCAATCCGTTCGGACCGCAGCCCTTCGGTCCGACCACGCCAACGCCATCCTATTACGAGAAGGCGATCGAACTCTTAGACAGCTACAATGAGCGGCTCGCGGCGTGCGATGCCACCTTCGACGCGCGCGCCGATAATCTACTGCAGTTTCTCGATCGCATCGCCAAGGATATCGGGTCCAGCTCGGCGGTCATTAAGGATCGTGCGGAATCGCACAATTCCGGCTGGTTTGATGCGCGCGCCGACGACATCTTCATGTACTCGAAGGGGCAACTCTACGCCTATTACGGTGTCTTGAAGGCGGCACGTGTCGACTTCGCCGATGTCGTCGACCGGCGCGAGATCGCCGACATATGGGACCGCATGGAAGAACATCTGCGCAGCGCCATCGCGCTCGAACCGGCGATCATATCCAACGGCCGCGAAGACGGATGGATGATGCCGACGCATCTCACCACGATCGGCTTCTATATTTTGCGCGCCCGGTCTAACTTGGTCGAAATCCGCTCAGTGTTAGATCGCTAACGATTACCCGGCCTTCTTTGCGGCGTAAGGCGGCGGCATGAAATAGGGCGGGAACTC
>JANQOH010000165.1 GCA_028289725.1 Alphaproteobacteria bacterium | reverse complement strand
TTGCGGTAATTTCCGTGCCACATTCGGTGCAGTAGCGAAACGATGTCGGATTGCTGTGCCCGCAGACAGCGCAAATGACGCCGAGCGGCGTGCCACAATTGCCGCAAAACTTGGCATTTGCCGGATTTTCAAAGCTGCAGTTGTGGCAGTTCATCGCGTTTCGCGCGCATCCATCATTTGCCCCCCGCACACGAATGCGAGGCATACCCGACTCAAATGTCGTATCGGCCAGCGAGTTGTGCAAGCATTCTCACGCAAAGAGGTGTCTCGATTGGCATGCCTTGGGATCCGCGAAATCGACGCAAATGGCCCCTAGCCGCCAGTATCCAAGCACTCGGTATCAGGGGTATGTTGCCTCGATGACCCTGTTATGAAGCATGGCACACGAGCGCCGACCCCACGCAGGCCAATGACCCAAGAGATCATATTCGCTAACGCCAACATTGTGACCGCGGATGCCGTGATCCGGGGCTCTCTGGTCGTTCGTGATGGGCTCATTGCGCGGCTCGATGAGGGGGCGACCGCCCAATCCGAGGCGATCGACCTGGGCGGCGACTACCTGCTGCCCGGCTTGGTCGAAGTGCACACCGACAATCTGGAGAAGCATTTCGCGCCGCGCCCGGGCGTCCGTTGGCCATCGCGGGCCGCCGTGCTCGCACACGACGCGCAAGTCGCGAGTGCCGGCATTACCACCGTGTTCGACGCTCTTGCGGTGGGGGACATTCGGGCCGGCAGCGCCCGGCGGCGTGACCTTGAAGATATGGCCGACACGGTCGCGGCCGCACAGGACGAAGGATTGTTGCGCGCCGATCATCGCGTGCACATGCGCTGCGAAGTGAGTTGCGACACCCTCGATGACCTCATTGCACCCTTCGGGGGCCATCGGCTAGTCGGGCTGTATTCGGTCATGGACCACACGCCTGGCCAACGCCAATTCGTCGACGACGCCCAATACAGGTCTTACTACAAGCAAAAATGGGGCATCGACGATCATGAGATTGATCTATTCATCGCGCGGCAGCGCGAGGTGGCGCATCTTGTGGCCGGCCCGAATCGCGCGATGTCCGCGCAGATCGCCCGCGACCATGATTTGCCGCTCGCAAGCCATGATGATGCGACGCCCGAACACATCGCGGAAGCCACGCAACTTGGCGTCACTTTAGCCGAGTTTCCCACCACGCCTGACGCCGCGGAGGCGGCGCGGGCCAACGGCATTCAGGTGATCTCCGGCGCCCCCAATTTGGTGCGCGGCGGTTCTCACAGCGGCAATGTCTCGGCCAAGCATTTGGCCGAACGCGGCCTGTTCGACGTTTTGTCATCCGACTATGTGCCTTACAGTCTGATCCAGGCGGCCTTCACGTTGCATTGGGATCCGGATATTGCGATGCCGCTGCCGGACGCCGTCGCGACCGTCTCGCGCAATCCGGCTCGGGCGGTCGGTATGGACGATCGTGGTGAAATTGCACCCGGTATGGCAGGCGATCTGGTATGGGTGCGGCAATCGGGCGACTTGGCCGTTGTTCGGGGCGTGTGGCGCCGAGGCCGCCGGATCGGCTGACGGGGATCGGAGGATTTATGCGATTTGCGACTTTGCTTCCCGCTGTCGCCGTGGCCATGGCGCTGTTTGCCAGCGCGGTTCGGGCTGACGGTCTGACCATCGGCCTGATCCCAGCCGAAAACAACGAGGAGATGGTCGAGGCGTTCGAGCCGATGCGGGCTTACCTCGAACAGAAACTCGGCGAGACGGTCAAAGTGTACACAGCCACCGACTACACAGGGATCATCGAGGCGATGCGGAAGCGCCGGATCGACGTGGCGTGGTATGGTCCGATGTCCTATTACCTTGCCGAACGGGAAGCGGGCGCCGAAGCCTTCGCGGTCGGGGTGCGGCAAGGCGGCACCGAGATGTACCACAGCATATTTGCCGTTCCAGCCGCGTCCGAAGCGCAGTCCCTGGCTGATTTGGAAGGTAAGGCCGTCGCATTCGTCGATCCGGCGTCGACCAGCGGCGGTTTGATGCCGTCCTACATGGTCAAAGCCCAAACCGGCCTGACGCCGGATGAGTTTTTCGGCCGCGTGATTTGGGCCGGGACGCACGATGCGGCGCAACTCGCGGTCAAAAACGGCACGGTTGACGCGGCCGCCGGCGCCGATGTGATTTATCACCGTATGGTCGATCGCGGTCTGATCGACACGGAGAGCAATCGGATCATCGTGACGTCCGATCCCTTGCCCGGCGCGCCGCTCGCCTATCGCGGAGATCTGGATCCGGCCATGAAGTCCTGGCTTGTCGAGACATTCTTGGACGCGCACAACCACACGGATGTCTCGGGCTTGACCCGCATCGCCCATTTTCGAAAGGCTGATCCGGCCGACTACGCGATTATCCGGTCGTTGGTGAGCGAGCTTGGCCTTAGCGACGAACAACTCCTCCAATAAGGCCGCCGACGCCCCGGCGATCACGATCGCCGGTTTGGAGAAGCGCTTCGCCAATGGCGTTGAAGCGTTGCGCGGTGTCGATCTCACAATCGAGCCCGGAAGTTTCGTCGCAATTCTTGGACCCAGCGGCGCCGGTAAATCGACCTTGCTTCGCTGCATCAACGGCTTGGAGACGCCGAGCCGCGGCAGCGTGGCGGTGCGCGGGCTGGCGGTGGAGAAAGGGAACCTGCGCGCGATCCGCACCGAAGTCGCGATGGTCTTTCAAAGTTTTAACCTGGTCGGCCGGCTGAATGTCATGGCCAACATTTTGTGCGGCCGGCTCGGCAAGCGATCGACGCTTGGTAGCTTGCTTTATTTGATGCGGCCCGAGGACCGAACGATCGCCGAGCACGCGCTGGCGCGGGTCGGCCTCACCGAACGCGCGTGGGAGCGCGCGGATCGTCTTTCCGGGGGACAGCAGCAACGAGTCGGCATCGCCCGTGCGTTGGCGCAAGAGCCGGTGATCATGCTGGCGGACGAACCGGTGGCGAGTCTCGATCCCGCCACCAGTGAGGAAATCCTAGACCTGTTGCGCGAAATCCAGGAGCGCGATGGGATCACCATGGTGGTCAGTTTGCACCAGGTCGAATATGCCCGTCGCTATGCCGATCGCGTGATTGGTCTAAACGATGGCCGGATTGTTTACGATGGTGGCGTCGCCGGTTTAACGGATGACGTACTCGCCGCGATTTACCATCGGTCCGGTAACGACGATGAAGCGGGCCTTTCCGACCGCTAGCGGCTGGCCGCCGCTCCCGGTCATGGGCGCGGCGCTTGCCGTCATTGTGCTATTGGCGGCGGCTGCGCCATTGGCGGATGTCCGACCGATCCACCTGCTCGTATCGCTCGGTCGGCTCGGCGCATTTCTCGCCAACTTCCTGGTGACGCCCGAATGGTCCTATGTCGGGCATGTGCTCGAGAAATTGCTCGAGACGGTCGAGATGGCGTTTTTGGGCACGCTAATTGCCGCTGTCCTCAGCCTGCCCATCGGCATTCTGGCCGCCCGCAACGCCTCACCGCACCCGGCGATTTCCCACGCCTTGCGCGGGCTGCTGACCCTTGTGCGGTCGCTGCCGGAACTGATGTGGGCCCTGGTGTTTGTCTCGGCCGTCGGCTTGGGACCGTTGCCTGGGGTGGTGGCGCTCGGTTTCGTCACCGTCGGTTTTCTCGGCAAATTTTTGGCCGAGAGCATCGAGGCCGTGCCCGATCGCGCGGTCGAAGGCGTTCAAGCGCATGGCGCGAACCGCATGCAAGTGCGCTTCTTCGCTTTGCTCCCCAACGCTTGGCCGGATTTCATCGCAGTTTTGTTTTACGTCTTCGATCATAACGTTCGGGCGGCAACGATTTTGGGTTTGGTCGGCGCGGGCGGCCTTGGCTACGACATGACCATGGCGATGCGTTTGTTCCGCTATGAGCGTCTGATCCTGATCGTGCTCGCGATTTACCTCGCGGTGACGATCCTCGACCGCTTGTCGGATCGGCTGCGGGCGAGGGTGATTTGATGGCCTTGTCCGATCGCGATCTGCCGCCATTGCCGCGCAAACCGTTCAACCCGTTTCCGATCTGGCTGACGCTTGCGATTGCCGGGTTCTATGCCGCGACGGTCCATCTGGAACTCGATTACCAAGCGGTCGTCTGGGGTCTTGCCGACATGCGCGAATATTTCTCGCGCTTCAGCACGCCCGATTTCGCTGACCTCGGCAAGTTTGCATTCTTGATGCTCGAAACCCTGGCCATCGGCATCTGGGGGACAGCCTTGGCGTTTCTGGGCGCATTTGTCCTGGCGCCCTTCGCGGCGCGGAACTTGTCGCCGCA
>JANQOH010000158.1 GCA_028289725.1 Alphaproteobacteria bacterium | reverse complement strand
AGATCGTCAACACCGCCAAACGAACGGGCGCGAACGTGCGCGGACCGATTCCGCTGCCGACCCACATCGAGAAGTTCACGGTGTTGCGGTCGCCGCATATCGATAAGAAATCGCGCGAGCAATTTGAAGTGCGGACGCACAAACGGTTGCTCGACATTGTCGACCCGACACCGCAGACGGTGGACGCGCTGATGAAGCTCGATCTCGCCGCCGGCGTCGACGTCGAGATTAAGCTGTAAGCGCCGGCCGGGGATTGCGAGGGAGCACGCCATGCGCACTGGTTTGATCGCCCGCAAGCTGGGCATGAGCCGTCACTATATGGACGATGGTCGGCATTTGCCGGTCACGGTTCTGCAGGTCGACGAATGTCAGGTCGTATCGCAGAAAACCGCCGATCGAGATGGGTACACGGCGGTGCAGCTTGGTGTCGGAAGCGCGAAACCGAAAAATGTCTCCAAAGCTATGCGGGGGCATTTCGCCAAGGCCAAAGTCGAGCCGAAGCGGACGGTCGCCGAGTTCCGCGTGACGCAAGACTGCTTGGTCGATGTCGGCGCAGAACTTAGCGCCAGTCATTTCGTCGAAGGGCAGTTCGTCGATGTGATCGGCACGTCAATCGGTAAAGGCTATGCCGGCGCCATGAAGCGTCACAATTTTGGCGGCCTGCGTGCGAGCCACGGCGTTTCGATTTCGCACCGCTCGCACGGCTCAACCGGTCAATGCCAGGATCCCGGCAAGGTGTTCAAGGGCAAGAAGATGGCCGGCCATTTGGGCGCCGCGCAGGTGACCGAACAGAATCTTTATGTGGTGGGTTCCGACGATGAGCGCGGCCTGATCATGGTTATGGGCGGCGTTCCCGGGCCGAAAGGCGGTTGGGTACGCGTGGTTGACGCCAAGAAGCGTGCCTTGCCGGCAAGCGCGCCGGTGCCGGCCGCGATACGCGGTGCGGCGGCGGCCGACGAACAGCCCAGCGCGGACGATGCGCCTGAGGCCGACGCTGGTTCCGAGGCCAGCGACGAGAATAAGGATTGAACGCCGTGAAGTGCGATGTCGTAACCCTGGACAATGGCAAGGCCGGCAAAATCGATTTGTCGGAGGATGTATTCGGCCTTCCCATGCGGAGCGATTTGCTGCAGCGGATGGTGGTGTGGCAACTCGCGAAGCGCCGCGCCAAGTCTCACAAAGTGCAAGGCCGTAGCGACGTAACCGGGACCGGCGCCAAGCCCTATCGCCAAAAAGGTACGGGGCGCGCCCGACAAGGCACGCGGAAGGCATCTCAATTCCGGAGCGGCGGTCGCGCCTTTGGGCCGGTGGTGCGCGAGTTTGGCATCGCCCTGCCCAAGAAAGTGCGGCGCCTGGCGTTGAAGACGGCTCTGTCGGCCAAACAAGCAGCGGGCAATTTGGTCGTCTTGGACTCGGCGGCGCTCGATCAACCGAAAACCGCGGCGCTGGCGAAACAGATCAAGGCGCTCGGCTGGAATTCGGCCCTGGTGATCGATGGTCCGGAGGTGGACGCTAATTTCCGCCGTGCCGTGTCCAACTTGCCGGGCTTGGATGTGTTGCCGAGCCAGGGCGCCAACGTTTATGACATTTTGCGACGCGATACGCTGGTGCTGACCAAGGCCGGCGTTGAAGCGCTGGAGGCGCGACTGAAATGAACCAGGAACGCGCCTACGATGTGGTGATCAGCCCGATCATCACGGAAAAATCGACGGAGCTCAGCGAACATAATCAGTTCGCGTTCCGTGTCGCAAAAGACGCCACGAAGCCGGAAATTCGCGCCGCGATCGAAAGCCTGTTTGGCGTCAAGGTAACCAGTGTCAACACGATCAAGACCAAAGGCAAGGTGAAGCGGTTCCGCGGTCGCCTTGGCCGTCGGTCGGATGTCAAGAAAGCCATCGTGACCTTGGCCGAAGGCCAGAGCCTCGATTACACGGCTGGCATCTAAGTCTGGGAAGCGCGCCATGGCATTGAAGAATTTCCGCCCAATGACGCCGTCGCAGCGCCAATTGGTGCTGATCGACCGGTCGGAGCTGTACAAGGGCAAGCCGGTCAAGGGATTGACCAAGGGCATCACCAAGTCGGGTGGGCGCAATAATCAAGGTCGCATGACCGCGCGGCATCGTGGCGGCGGCCACAAGCGCCGCTACCGGGTGATCGATTTCAAGCGCACGAAATATGATGTGACGGCCACAGTGGAGCGTTTGGAATACGACCCGAACCGCAGTGCCTTCATCGCCTTGCTCAAATATGATGATGGTGAGCTTGCTTACATTGTCGCGCCGCAGCGCTTGCGCGTCGGCGATCAGGTGGTGTCCGGCAATCAGGTCGATATCAAGCCGGGCAATGCCATGCCGATGCGCAACATGCCGGTTGGCACGATCATCCATAACATTGAGATGAAGCCAGGCAAGGGCGCCCAGATCGCGCGCGCCGCGGGCAACTACGCGCAGTTGATCGGCAAGGATGCCGGATACGCTCTGCTGCGGCTTTCTTCGGGCGAGCAGCGCATGGTGCGCGGCGAATGCATGGCGACGGTCGGCGCGGTTTCGAACCCGGATAATCAAAACACCAATCTGGGCAAGGCCGGGCGCAAGCGTTGGCTCGGACGCCGGCCCAAGGTGCGCGGCGTTGCCATGAACCCCGTGGATCATCCGCATGGTGGCGGTGAGGGGCGGAGTTCCGGTGGTCGCCATCCGGTGACGCCGTGGGGCGTGCCGACCAAGGGTAAGCGGACCCGATCGAACAAAGCATCGAACCGGCTCATTTTGCGCAGCCGTCATCGCGCGAAGAAGCGGCGCTAGGAGCTTAGGAATGGCGCGATCAGTTTGGAAAGGGCCGTTTGTCGACGGCTATTTGCTCAAGAAGGCCGAGGCCGCTCATGGCGGCGGGCGCAAGGAGGTCATCAAGACCTGGTCGCGCCGTTCAACCATCTTGCCGCAATTTGTTGGTCTGACCTTTGGCGTTCACAACGGCCAAAAGTTCATTCCGGTTTTGGTGACCGAAAACATGGTCGGCCACAAACTGGGCGAATTCTCGCCAACGCGCACCTATCACGGCCACGCCGCCGATAAGAAGGCGCGGAGGGCTTAGGTATGGGCAAGCAGGCTGGCGAGCGGCGACTTAAGGAAAACGAGGCCATGGCCATGGCCCGTACCTTACGCACGAGCGGGCAGAAGTTGAATGAGGTGGCGGAGAGCATTCGAGGTTTGAGCGCGGAAAAGGCGCTGTCCCAGCTCGCTTTCTCGCGCCGCAGGATCGCTGGCGACGTGCGCAAGGTACTGCAGTCCGCAATCGCGAACGCGGAAAACAACCACAATCTCGACGTCGATCGCTTGATCGTCGCCGAAGCCTATGTCGGCAAATCGCTCACCATGCGGCGCTGGCGTGCTCGCGCCCGCGGTCGTGCCGGGCGTATCACCAAACCGTTTAGCCGGATCACCGTGGTGGTGCGCGAGCGCGAGGAGGACTAGCGATGGGTCAAAAAGTCAATCCGGTCGGGCTGCGGCTCGGCGTTAATCGGACCTGGGACTCGCGTTGGTATGCCGATACCGACTATGGCGACCTGTTGCATGAAGATCTCAAGATCCGGTCCTACCTGACCAAGCGGTTGAGCCAAGCCGGTGTCGCCAAAGTCGTCATTGAGCGGCCGGCGAAGAAAGCGCGTGTGACGATCCACACGGCGCGGCCGGGCGTGGTGATCGGCAAGAAGGGCGCGGACATCGAGAAGCTGCGGCAAGATGTTGCCAAGCTCACCGAAAGCGAAGTGCACATCAACATAGTCGAGATTCGCAAGCCGGAAATTGAAGCGCAGTTGGTGGCGGAGAACATCGCTCAGCAGTTGGAGCGCCGCGTTGCGTTTCGACGCGCGATGAAGCGGGCGGTGCAGTCCGCGATGCGCTTGGGCGCGCTCGGCATTCGGATCAACTGCGGCGGCCGGCTCGGCGGCGCGGAGATTGCGCGCACTGAGTGGTATCGCGAAGGCCGCGTGCCGCTACACACCTTGCGGGCGGACATTGACTACGGCACGACCACGGCGAAGACGGCCTATGGCGCGTGTGGTGTGAAAGTCTGGGTGTTCAAAGGCGAAATCATGGAGCACGACCCGATGGCGCAGGATCGCCGGCGGGCCGAAGCTCAAGGCGCGCGAGCCTAGGCTGGCGGGAGAGATAGGATGTTAAGTCCCAAACGCACCAAGTACCGCAAGGCGCACAAGGGCCGCATTCACGGCAACGCCAAAGGCGGTACGACGCTGAATTTCGGCGCCTACGGCCTGAAAGCGACCGAACCGGCGCGTGTCACCGCGCGTCAGATCGAGGCCGCGCGTCGAGCCGTGACCCGTCACATCAAGCGTGCCGGGCGCATGTGGATCCGCATCTTCCCGGACGTTCCGGTCAGCAAAAAGCCGACGGAAGTCCGCATGGGTAAAGGCAAAGGCACGCCGGAATATTGGATGGCGCGGGTCAAGCCGGGCCGCATCGTCTTTGAACTCGATGGTGTGCCGGCGTCGTTGGCGCGCGAAGCGTTTGAGCGCGGCGCCGCAAAATTGCCGATGGGCACGCGGTTTGTCAGTCGTATCGGCGAGGAGTCCTAGGACATGGCGGCCGAGACGTGGCGCGCGAAAAGCGACGACGAATTGTCGAGCCAGTTGCTCGACCTGAAGAAGGAGCAGTTCAATCTGCGGTTTCAGCAGGCGACGGGTCAGCTTGAAAACACGGCGCGCGTTCGGCAGGTCCGCCGGGACATTGCGCGCATCAAAACGGTGATGGGCCAGCGCGCGTCGGCGCCGGCGGAAGCGGGTAAATAAGTAGATGCCTAAGAGAATCCTTCAGGGCCAGGTGGTAAGCGACAAAGGCGACAAGACCGTTGTCGTGCGCGTCGAGCGTCAATTCAAACACGCCCTGTATAAGAAGTTTATTCGGCAGACTAAGAAATACGCGGCGCACGACCCGAGCAATCGTTCCAAGGTCGGCGACACGGTGCGCATTCAGGAATGCCGGCCGATTTCGAAATCCAAGCGGTGGGAGGTGGTGGCCGACGGCGCCTAGGCGCTCCAGGTCGCTCGCATCCCGCCTCAGCTTGAAGGAACCCTGCCATGATCCAGATGCAGACCAACCTGGATGTCGCCGACAATTCCGGCGCGCGGCGGGTTCAGTGCATCAAGGTATTGGGCGGCGCCGGTCGCCGCACCGCTTCGGTGGGCGACATCATTGTCGTCACTGTCAAAGAAGCCATCCCGCGCGGTCGCGTCAAAAAGGGCGATATTCATCACGCGGTGATCGTCCGGACCGCCAAGGAAATTCGTCGCCCGGACGGCAGCGCCATTCGGTTCGACAATAATGCGGCGGTGTTGATCAGCCGCCAGGGCGAGCCGATTGGGACACGGATTTTCGGACCCGTGACGCGTGAGCTCAGAGCCAAGCAGTTCATGAAGATCGTGTCGCTCGCGCCGGAGGTGTTGTGATGGCGGCAAAGTTCAAAATCAAGAAGGGCGATACGGTCGTTGTGTTGACCGGGCGCGAGAAGGGCAAAAGCGGCGAAGTGATCCGCGTACTGCCGAAAGAGAAGCGCGTCTTGGTGCGCGACGTGAACATGGTGAAGCGTCACGCCAAACCGACGCCAACGCATCCCGGCGGTTTGATGGACAAAGAGGCGCCGCTGCACATATCGAACGTCGCGTTGATGGATCCGAAGGACCAGAAACCGACCCGCGTCGGGTACCAAGTGCTTGAGGACGGGCGAAAAGTTCGTGTCGCGCGCCGCTCCGGCGAAGTGATCGATCGGTGACGGAGGCAAGAATGACCCGATTGCAGGATCACTATGAAAACACCGTCAAGGCGGCTCTGCGCGAGGAGTTTGGATACACCAACCCGATGCAGGTGCCGAAGCTGGAAAAGATCGTCGTCAATATGGGTGTCGGTGAAGCCGCGCGTGACAGCAAGTTGATCCAGGGCGCGGAAAGCGATCTGACGGCTCTTTCCGGTCAAAAGCCGGTCACGACGGCCGCCAAGAAGTCGATCGCGAACTTCAAACTGCGTGAAGGTATGACGGTTGGCTGCAAAGTCACGCTGCGCCGGGATCGCATGTACGAGTTTCTCGACCGCTTGATCACGATCGCTTTGCCGCGCGTTCGGGATTTTCACGGCGTGTCGCCGCGCAGCTTTGACGGACGCGGAAATTACGCGCTCGGTCTCAAGGAACAGATCGTGTTTCCTGAGATCGACTACGACGCGGTTGATGCGGTGCGCGGACTAGACATCGTCATTGTCACCACCGCCCGCACGGATGATGAAGGACGAGCCCTGTTAAAGGGGTTCAAAATGCCGTTCACGAAATAGATCGGTGGCCGGGCGCGTGTTGCGGCCGGCAGATTTGGAGGTTGATGTATGGCTAAGCGAAGCGCAGTCGAGCGGAATAAGAAGCGCAAACGCATGGTTGCCAAGTTTGGCGCCAAGCGTGCGGAGCTCAAGGCGATCGCTAAGGATGAAACGCAGCCGATGGAAGAGCGGTTCGCTGCGCGCTTGAAGCTGGCTGAACTGCCGCGCAATAGCGCGCCGTCGCGCATCCGCAATCGCTGCGAGCTCAGCGGCCGGCCGCGTGGCTATTATCGCAAGCTCAAGCTGTCGCGGATTGCGCTCCGGGATTTGGCATCGTCCGGGCAGATCCCTGGCATGGTCAAGTCGAGCTGGTAGGGAGATTGCGGCGATGACCATGAGTGATCCGCTTGGTGATATGCTAACGCGTATTCGGAACGGGCAGCGAATTCACAAGAATCAAGTGCGCTGCCCGGCGTCGAAGCTTCGCGCCAATGTTTTGGACGTGCTTCAAAAGGAAGGTTACATCCGTGGCTGGCGCCGGATCGACGAAGAAGCGGCAAAACCGTTTCTCGAAATCGAGCTCAAATATCATGAAGGCTCACCGGTAATCCAAGAAATCAGCCGCGTGTCGACGCCGGGTCGGCGGGTTTATTCGTCGATTAAGGATCTTCCGACCGTGCTGAACGGATTGGGCATATCGATCCTATCGACACCGCGCGGCGTGATGTCGGATGTGGAAGCGCGTGCGGCCAATGTCGGCGGCGAAGTGCTCTGCCGAGTGTTTTAGGAGACGACCGTGTCACGAATTGGGAAACATGCGGTGGCTGTGCCGAGCGGCGTCGAGCTCTCGGTGGCTGGCCAGCAAGTCACGGTCAAAGGCGCCTTGGGCGAACTGAGCCGTGTCT
>JANQOH010000157.1 GCA_028289725.1 Alphaproteobacteria bacterium | reverse complement strand
GGTGTTGTTGCGTTCGACGCTCGCGCCAACAACACCCCAAGTCACGCCGTCGGGGCTGAGGAAATCGATCTGCGGGTCGGTGATCACCAAGGCTGTGTTCGATAGATCGACCGTCATGTCGGTTTGCGGCAGCGCCGGTTCCGCCGGATCGGCGTACGGATCATCGGCAGCGGTTGCGCTTGACCAGGCAATCAGGCCGGCGAGGCCGATGGCCGCGACCGAGGCAAGCGTCGGGCGGGCCGTGATGGTGCGATGATATGCGCTCATGTCTGCGTTTCCTTAAAGAGGGATTGCGACGGTGTTCGGTGCATCCAAGGTCGCGCAGGACGCGTGCTTGCGGGTCCGGAGGGTGTGCCTTATCGTCCAAATGCTGGCGCGAAAGGACAGTTGTTCATGTTGCTCGAACAGCTCTTGCAGGGGCTCGAGATCGCAGTGCGCCCGTTCGCGGTGTGCCGCGTCGGTGCCGGCCAGCGGCTCGACCTGGGGCGGGCGAACCACGCGGTCATCCACTACATGCTCACGGGCGAAGGCCGCTTCGTGATTGATGGCGGGCGGAGGATCGCGCTGGCGCCGGGCAGCGCCGTGATCGTGCCGCCGGCGCGCCGTCAGACACTCGTGGCGACGGGCGGCGACGGCGTACCGTGCGGGATCGCGCCAAACGCGGCCTCGGTTTGCGAGGCGATGGTACTTGATCGGCCGCCCGAGGCCGCGGAAGCGGTGATGGCGTGTGGCGCAATCGACGCGGTGTATCACCGCGGCCATGGTCTATTCGATTATCTGCGCGATCCGATCATCGTTGCGCCGGATGACGCGGGGCAATTTGCGCACGCGTTTGAATCCTTGCTGAGCGAACTATCAAATCCGCAACCGGGAAGCGCCATGCTCGTGCGCGCCTTGATGCAGCAATGCTTGGTCCTGGTTCTGCGGCGGCATTGCGAAAGCGGTGAATGCCGCGTGCCGTGGCTGGTCGCGTTGGAGGATCCGCGGCTGGGCCGGGCGGTCCAGGCCATGCTTGACGACCCTTCGGCGTCACACACGGTCGAACGCCTCGCGGACATTGCCGGCATGAGCCGGTCGGCCTTCGCCGATCACTTCCGCGCCGCCTTCGAACGCGCGCCGATCGATTTCCTCAAAGACGTCCGTCTAACACGCGCTGCGCGGCTTCTGGCCAGTGGCGATCAGCCAGTGAAATCAGTGGGCGCGGCGGTGGGCTACGACAGCCGCAGCTATTTCACCCGCGCCTTCGCAGACCATTTCGGCGTCTCCCCCGCCGCCTACCGCGCGACGGCGCAGAATGAGGCCACAAGAACTTCGAGTTTATAATTGCCATGCTACCGGAATGGATACATGAGTTCTAATAGCTACTTCGCGGCAAGTTTCATATAAATGACTACACTGGACGCCATAATCAGAAACACCGAGGTCGGTATTGCGATAAATCCGAAAAAATAGTTGTTTTCTATTACCGTTGCATAAGTTGCATATACAAGCAATATCAAAGACAAAATTCCTGCCAATACAGTTTTTAGGAGCGATTGATTTTTCGCGTTCCTTCTCCATAGTTCCGCATATGTAAATACTTCAGATGTTTTTTGATAATTCTTGATGGATCTTCGAGTAGCTACTTCGAATACCGCAAAGTATAGAAAGATAGGTATGCAAATAATAATTGCTTGCAACAAGGAGTTTCCATATATCGCGATCAGTAGAATGGATAAAAATAGGATGTATGGAAGGCGACTATAGAATTTTCGGGTCCGATTCTTGATCGCTTTGAGGTCGTCTTCGGACGGAACAATCACGCCCGTTCGACGCATCCCCCATGGGTAGTACACGGTGTTGCCTGCGGCGTCCGTCCTAAAAATGGATTTCTCTAAGCTGGTGTAAACATCCATGCCGACTGCCGGTTCTGACCGGAATAGAAGGGTTGTTACATATTATTTAGATTGCTGCCCTCCAAGATATACGACTATTAAGGGAAATTGCGAGTGTGAGTGGCACGGTAAGAGCGAGGTCGTGCCTTATCCGTATTCGCTGCTGCTGATTGCCGATGGATGGTTCGAATCCGAACTAGAATCTGAGTAAGGCCGGGGGGAGGAAACGGCCGAGCAGGTCCGAAGATATCTCGACATGATAAGTCTTGATCAAGCCGGGGTGACGAAGCTGTCCATGACTTTTTTGGTGCCGGCTTTGTCGAAGGCGATCTGAAGCTTGTTGCCGTCGACTTTTTCGATCAGGCCATAACCGAATTTTTGGTGAAACACGCGGGTGCCGACGTCGAGCGCGCCGGGCGCGTGCTGGTGGGTTTCGATCGCCGGTTCGGGCGCATGGGCGAGCCGTGCGGACAGCCGCTGCCAATTGCTCCGGCGCGCGCCGAGCGATGGCCGGTCAAAGCTGGTTGGATCGATCTCGTCCGCTTCGTCGTGGCCGGCATAGTAGGCCGCCGAGACATTCTCGCGTTCGATATGCTCGGGCGGCAGTTCGTCGATAAAGCGCGATCGCGCGCAGGTGGTCCAGCGGCCGAAAATCAAGCGGTTCGCGGCGTACAGCACGAAGGCGCGCTTGCGGGCCCGGGTCAGCCCGACATAGGCGAGCCGGCGTTCTTCCTCGAGCGCTTTCAGCCCGCCTTCGTCGAGCGAGCGCTGGTTGGGGAACAATTCCTCCTCCCAGCCGGGCAAAAACACGGTGTCGAATTCGAGCCCCTTGGCGCCGTGC
>JANQOH010000151.1 GCA_028289725.1 Alphaproteobacteria bacterium | reverse complement strand
ACATCGACCACATCGACGCCCTGAAACGCCACCGTACTGCACAGCGCGACCACGCGATCTCCGTCCTTCGCTCAGCCAAGGCCCCCGGCCCCGCCCCGCGAGCCGCGCCGACACTGAAGCGTGCCGGGTCAGGGTGATGCAACCAAAAACTGTAGTGGCGGCTGCAACGCCGTAGCGGTTATGTGGTTTGCCAGCTTGGCCGCACCGCTCGTGATGCGTCGGCCGCGCGGGACATGGCGTGTAGTTTCAAGAACACGCTGGCGTGCAGGATGATGAAAATCGGCACGATGAGGCTTGGGAACAGGTTGAGCGGCCAAAGCTCCATTGGGGCGCTGGTCAGGCCACCGGGTGTCAGGGCTGGGAAGGCGCCCGCCGTCAAAGCCGCCGCGCCGATCGCGACCGCGAAATCGATGAGCCCGGCGATGTGAAACGCAACAAAGCGACGGGAGCGCGCGAATGCCGGATCCGAGGCCAGGCGCGCCACGATTAGCGGCGCGGTGAGGCCGATCAGAATGTCGCCGACGCCGGCGGGGAACGCGAACGCGGCGGGCAATACGTTGTGGGCGTAAAGCAGCAAGAAGGCAAAGCCGACGACGCGCCAGAGCTGCAACGTGGTCAGGGTCTTGAGGTCTTGCGCCAGGACAAAGGTCCGAAACCGTTCGGACATCGCGTAGGCCATGAAAAAGATCGTGACCGGCACGATCGCGCTCAACGCGATCGGGCGGAACGGTGTTGGCGCGTCGGTGTACAGCGCGCCGGTGCTGCCGATCAGATACGCCAAGCCGGCCCAAGCGGCCAGCAGTCCAGCGGTGAGATATTTGGCTCTTGTCGTCCAGATCGTTTGGGAGTCGGGCGTGTTCATCGGTCTTCTCCATGGTTGTGCGTGTAGTTACACGTTCGTTGTCAAAAAAAGGAGTCAGCGCCCGTGCGTTAGCGAGACCGCGGCGTCGAGGTCGTCGAGCAGGTTTGCCCATCGCCCGTCGCCCAAGCCGTCGACCAAATGCGTCTGTGCTTCGCGCCAAAGCGGCATGGCTTGCTTGATCAGCGCGGCGCCCGCTTTGCTCACGCTGAGCCGTCGTACGCGTTTGTCCTCATCGGCGCCGACTTCGATCAGGCCGCGTTCCGTCAACGGCTTTAGGTTCCGTGTGAGCGTCGTGCGGTCCATCACCAAAGCGTCGGCCAGGTCGGTCAGGCGCAGCGGCCCGCGCCGTTCGAGCGTGGCGAGCAGCGTGAATTGCGTCGCGGTCAGATCGAGCGGATCGAGCGCGGCTTCGTAAAACTGGGTCACCGCGCGCGTCGCCTTGCGCAGGTTGGCGAAGGTGCACGCGGCCACGTCGGCCGGGTCGCGGGGCGGTAACTGGGCTTTATCATTCGACATAAAGAGTGTATTTACACATACCGTGGCCGATGTCAATCCGCTTTATGGGATCGCGCCGTGACTTATGATCCCGGACGACCAAAGCGATGGAGGCGCGCGATGAGCAAGAATGCGGAAGAACTGGCCTACGGAACGGGTGGCGCGGATCTGAAGGCCCTGGCCGACAAACTGATCCAAATGCTGCGCATTCGTACGCTGCCGATCGGTATGCGGTTGTTCGCCGATGCCGACGACATGATGCAAGTGCCCGGCATTCGCACGCCGACCGAGGGCTTTCGCTTTACAACGTGTCAATTGGTCACCCAATCGCGCATCCACGGTTTCACCCTTGGCATCGTGCATGACAATGTGCGGGCGAACAGCAATTGCGGCGGCATCATCGGGCTCAATGCGCCGGGCGAAGATTACTTGTCAGGCGAACAAATGGCGGGGGTCTGGTTCATGGATCAAGACACCGCGCGCGAACATCAAGCGCAGATGACGCGCGTCGATCCGCGCTACTCGGGCCTGTGCGTCTCGCCGCTCCGTACGGGCCGGCTCGATCCGCCGGATATCGTGCTGTTTTATGCCACACCGGCGCAGACGATTCTGTTCGTCAACGGCCTGCAATGGAAACGCTATAAGCGCTATGACATGACCATCACGGGCGAAAGCGCGTGTTCCGACAGTTGGGGCCGCGCCCTGCAAACGCGCGAGACTTCGATCTCGATCCCGTGCTACGCCGAACGCCGGTATGGCGGGGTGATGGAGGACGAGCTGCTGCTCGCTATGCCGCCGGAAGAATTCGCCCGCGGCATCGAAGGCTTGGAGGGCTTGAGCAAAGCGGGCCTGCGCTATCCGATTCCGCCGTACAGCCCGCAGGTCGACCCCGCCATGGGCATGGCGGTGAGCTATCCCGGTGCGTCCAAAAGCGGTTAGCTAAAGGCGTTTTTCGATCGCGTCCCAGATCATGCCGGAGAGATTGGTGCCGTCGAAGCGGCCAATCTCCTGCAAGCCGGTCGGTGATGTGACGTTGATTTCGGTCAGATAATCGCCGATCACGTCGATGCCAGTGAAAATCAGGCCGCGTTCCTTGAGCGCGGGTCCGATCGTGTCGCAGATTTCCTGCTCACGTGGTGTCAGGTCGGATTTTTCGGCGCGTCCACCGACATGCATGTTGGACCGCGCCTCGCCTTCTGGCGGGACACGGTTGATCGCGCCCACCGCTTCGCCGTCGACCAGGATGATGCGTTTGTCGCCTGCGCGCACTTCCGGCAAATAGCGCTGCACCACGATCGGCTCGCGATATAGTTCGGTGAACAGCTCCAGCAAAACGTTGAGGTTCTCGTCGCCGGGCTGAATGTGAAACACGCCGGCCCCGCCATTGCCGTAGAGCGGCTTGACGATGATGTCTTCGTGACGCTCGCGAAAGGCCAGAATCTGATCGCGATCGGATGTGATCAGCGTCGGCGGCATCACGCCTTCGAAATGGGTGACGAACAATTTCTCCGGCGCGTTGCGCACATGCGCCGGGTCGTTGACCACCAATGTGTCCGGGTGAATGCGCTCCAGCAAATGGGTGGCGGTGATGTACGCCATATCGAATGGGGGGTCTTGGCGCATCAGAATGACATCGACTTCGGTCAAGTCGACCGGTGCGGGCGCGCCCAAAGTGAAATGATTGCCGTGCTCGCGGCGCACGTCCAAGGTGCGCGCGTTGGCAATCACCTTGCCCTCGACCATCGACAAATGACTCGGCAGGTAATGCAAAAGGCTATGGCCGCGCGAACGCGCTTCGAGGGCCAAAGCGAAGGTCGAATCGGCATCAATATCGATCGGTTCGATCGGATCCATTTGGATCGCGACACGGAGGCTCATGATGAAAGTCTCAGCTGTCTGCTGCTTGTTGCCGCGAGGGATCGTCCTTGAGCACGATGTGTCTCACGATCCGGCGCACATAGGCGACATCGCTGGCATGGCCGATCACGCGGTCCACCTCCTGCTGGTCTTGGGCGATGCCGATAATGTGAACCACGCTGCCCGAGGTGGTGATCGCGTAATTGATATCGAAAACGCCCGAATCCGCCAGCAGGCGACCGC
>JANQOH010000138.1 GCA_028289725.1 Alphaproteobacteria bacterium | reverse complement strand
AGGCGATACCGTGGTGGTGCAGCGCGCCGGCGACGTGATTCCGCAAGTTGTCGAGGTCGTGCGCGACAAACGTCCGAAGGGTACGCGGAAGTTCAAATTTCCCGATCATTGCCCGGTTTGCGGCAGCACCGCTGTGCGCGAGGAGGGGGAAGCGGTGCGCCGTTGCACCGGCGGCCTTATTTGCGACGCCCAATTGGTCGAACGGTTGCGTCATTTTATCAGCCGCGACGCATTCGACGTTGACGGACTCGGCGAAAAGCAGATCGAAGCCTTTTGGCGCGATGGCTTGGTGAAGACGCCGGCGGATTTGTTTCGCCTGTCCGAAAAGGCCGAAGACATCGAGGCGCGAGAGGGGTGGGGCGCCACCTCGGTTCGAAATCTGCTCAATGCAATCGAATCGCGCCGCGAAATTCCGCTTGATCGTTTCATATATGCGCTGGGCATTCGCCAAGTCGGACAAGCCAATGCCCGATTGCTGGCACAGCATTACGGATCACGCGACGTGTTGTTGAGCGCCATGGACGAAGCGCGGGATGCGGACAGCGATGCCTATCGTTCGCTGGTCGGAATTGATGGCATTGGGCCAAAAGTCGCGGCGGATATCGTCGATTTCTTCGCCGAACCGCATAATCAAGAAGTGCTCAACGATCTTGCGACGGCCGTCACCGTCGGCGATTTCGCCGCGCCGGAAAGCAGCTCGCCCGTGGCCGGAAAGACCGTGGTGTTTACGGGCAAGCTGGAAACCATGGGCCGGGCAGAGGCCAAGGCCATGGCGCAGTCTCTCGGCGCCAAGGTGGCCAGTTCGGTTTCAAAAAAGACGGATTATGTCGTTGCCGGAGCGGATGCCGGCTCAAAACTCAGCAAAGCGCGTGATTTGGGTGTTGCGGTACTGAGCGAGCAGGAGTGGCACGAACTGGTGGGTTGAGATGCTTTCCGGTCGCGAAGTTAGCGTGACTTCGCTGGTGCAAGCTGAAGCAAAGCTTTGCACAAATTGTCGATGGAACTTTGGTAGGTCGTGGGTTCCAAAGGCTTATGCTCGGTAAACAGCGCGAGCATGTCGTCAAAATTGGATTGATTGGCGCGACGGCCATTCGTTGCGGTATCGCAGTTCTTGTTAGACATCACGAGATTCCTTGCTTCCCGCTCTCGTGGGCCCGCGCCTGGCATTCAATATTTGGCTGGACACGCCGAATCGCCTGTGATGGCGGTCACGCGGCGCGGGGCTGAGCCTGTGACCGCGGTCACACACGGCGCGCCCACAATGCAACGGTCGCGGGTGCCGATGGTTGATTTGCGGATTAAGCGGTGAAACCATGACCGCGCCGCGTCGGAGCGACGGGGCCTTCGGGAGCAGGAGAGGGGACATGGGCCACAAACGCCTGTCGACGATTGCGTTACTGGGTTTCCTGATCGGTGTTGCCGCCCTGGGCGCCTTGTTTGTGGCGGCTTACGGCTATCGCGAGGGGTATTGGGGCTATCCGACCGCCCTTCTCACCATCACCACATATGCCACTTATGCGGCGGCCGCGGCGGTGGTGCTCTCGCTGATCGGCCTCGGCGCCACGCTGCCCGGCGGCAATCGTTACGGTTTGATTCTATCGGTGATCGGCCTGGCGGCGGGCGGTCTGAGCGCCGGCTATATCGGCAATCAGTATTTCATCGTGCGGACTGTGCCGTTCATTCACGACATCAGCACGGACCTGCAAAACCCGCCGCGCTTTCAAGCCGCGATCGCCGCGCGCCAAGAATATGGCTCGGCGCGCGGCGAGCAAATGAACGATCTGAACTTCACCTCGGACGTCGCGCTACAGCAACAAGCGGGATATCCCGATATCGAACCGCTCACCTTGGCCGCGGCGCCAGCGGAGGTTTACGAGAAAGCCGAGGCACTGGTGGAAGCCCGTGAGTGGGAATTTCTTGCTCAGGACGCTCAGGCCGGACGCATCGAGGCGACCGCGACCACGCGGTTTTACAAGTTCAAGGACGATATCGTTATTCGCCTGACGCCGACCGGCACCGGGACATCGGTCTCCACGCGCGTCGATATGCGCAGCGCGAGTCGCGTCGGGCGATCGGATGTCGGCGTCAACGCGGCGCGCATCAAGGACTTTTTGGCGGCGCTAAAAACCTCGATCGAAGGTTAACCGCCGAGCGGCGCCGTGGCGTTGGCGAGCCAGGCGGCTTCGTCGGCGTCCAGTTGCGGCGCGATCTTTTCGCGCACCTCGGCGTGATACGCGTCGAGCCAGGCGATCTCGTCGGCGGTCAGCAGCGCCGGATCGACAAGATGGCGGTCGATCGGCGCGAAAGTGAGCGTCTCGAAGCCGAGCAGCGCGCGGTCGCCGCCGTCAGGTGTGCCGCACTCGATGACCGTCACCAGATTTTCGATGCGTATGCCGTACGCATCGGTTTTGTAATAGCCGGGCTCGTTTGACACGATCATGCCGGGTTGGAGCGCCACGCCCCCGCCGGCTTTTGAGATGCGGTGCGGGCCTTCGTGAACGCCGAGAAAACTCCCCACGCCATGACCGGTGCCGTGATCGTAATCGAGACCCGCTTGCCATAGGGCCGCGCGCGCCAGCGTGTCCAATTGCCCGCCCGTGGTGCCGACCGGAAACCGCGCGGTGGCGATCCCGATATGTCCTTTGAGCACGCGCGTGAAACGGTCGCGCATTTCCGCTGTCGGCGCGCCGATGGCGACAGTGCGTGTTACATCAGTGGTGCCGTCTAAATATTGCGCGCCGGAATCGACCAGATAGAGCGACCCGGGCTCGAGCTTGCGGTCGGTTTCCGGCGTCACCCGATAATGCACGATGGCGCCGTTCGGACCGGCGCCGGAGATGGTCGGGAAGCTCAGGCCGCGAAAATGCTCGCCGCGCCGGCGGAAGTCTTCGAGCACGTCGGCGGCCTCGATCTCACCGCGTATCCCGTCGCCCGCCTGTAGGTCGAGCCAGCGCAGAAAGCGGCTCAGCGCGGCGCCGTCGCGCGTGTGCGCGGCGCGTGTCCCGTCACGTTCGGTCTGATTCTTGATGGCCTTGGGAAGCGCGCAGGGGTCGGTCGCCTCGACGATCG
>JANQOH010000128.1 GCA_028289725.1 Alphaproteobacteria bacterium | reverse complement strand
GTATGTGACCAAGGCGGAAGAAGCCGGCGAACCTCTCGTCGCGGCCCAAGCCAAATTGTCGCCGATTAAGCCAGATTGGGCGCGCTATTGAGACGCATGTGACCGAGCCCACTCGTTGCGCCTGGGCCGAGTCCGCGCCCGACTATATCGCATACCACGACACGGAATGGGGCGTGCCGCTTCACGATGAGCGGCGCCTGTTCGAGATGTTGATCTTGGAAGGCGCGCAAGCCGGATTGAGCTGGCTCACCATCCTGCGCAAACGCGATGGCTATCGTGCGGCTTTCGACAATTTCGACGCGGCAAAGATCGCGCGATACACCGACGCAAATGCGAAGGCCCTGGCGCAAGATGCCGGGATTGTCCGCAACCGGCTCAAGATATCAGCAACGATCGACAATGCGCGGGCCACGCTCGCCTTGCGCGAAGCAGGTGGCGGCCTGGATGCGTATTTTTGGGACTATGTCGATGGCGCGCCGATCATCAATCAGTGGACGTCGATGGACCAGGTTCCGGCCAGCACGCCGCTGTCGGAGAAGATCTCAAAGGATTTGAAGAAGCGCGGCTTTCGCTTTGTGGGTCCGACGATCATTTACGCGTTCATGCAGTCGATCGGCATGGTCAACGACCATTTGACCACCTGTTTCCGTCACGCGGAACTGGCGGAATAAGTTTCGTAGCCAAGGCGCGCAGCGGTTTCAGCGGTTTCCTGCCGGATTATCGCCCGCTCCTCGTCTGTGAAATGCGGCCGGTAATAGCGCGGCGCTTGAATACTATCGGCAAACACCGCCAGGGCGGCGTCAGCGCCCTTCAATTCGCAATGCACGGCGATTGCTTGCAGTGTCTCCGCTGGCGTGGCGCAGAGATCCTCGTAACGGACGATCGTTGTCGCAGCACGTAAGGCATCGTCGGCCGCGATTTGGGCCAGAACGAAGTCATAGATCGAGTGCCAATAGGCCGCCCAGCCGCGGACTTCGTCGCCGGATGACCAGTGTGCATCGACCTGGCGCGCAATCGCGTCGTCACCAACATTGATGGCGGTTCGGTCCGGCCCAAACTCGAAATGACCAACGCGGCGTAAGTGTCGGCGCGCTCGCGGATTTTGGGCGCAGTGCTTGGTGAACAAGGCTTGTTGCTTGATCAGCGACGCAATGTGGCTTTCGGGCGATCGCACCGGGATCACGAAACGCGCATCCGGAAACATACAAAGTAGATAGCGGAGACGCGCAATATTGTAGTTGCCCTTGGCCACGTAGCGCTCGCCTTCGCGCGCCAGAATCAGCTTGCGAATATGATCCCGGTAAAACTGCTCAAACGCCGGGTGCTTTGTATCGCGGTCGAGGAGGTGACTTTGCCCCGGTGCGTGGAGGTGGCGGAAAAACGCCATCCACACCGCCTCCTCCATCGCCTCGGGGCTCTCGGGCGTAACCATGATGCCGTCGGCATGAGCGCGTTCCGTCGCGGGTTGGTCACCGCTAGCCATGCTCGCAGAAAGCCGATCGGACAGCAGCGGCGTCATCACGAGCGGGAAATCGCGATACTGGTGGGTCGCAATCCCTGGTGCGCCGGCCAAGGCCTCGAGCAAGATGGTGCTGCCGGCGCGCGCGAGACCCGTGACGTACACCGGTCGGTCGATGGCAATGTCCGCCAACTCGTCAGCGAAAAAGCGCGTTTCCGCGTTGCCGACGAACGACCATAGACGCGGCAATCCGCAGATCACGCCGCTCATCAGATCGGTGCCGGGCGACACAAAAAACGGATCAACAGTTTGTTGAATGCCCATCGTCCCGCGCCGCTCAGTGAATCCGGAATGCGAACTTAATCGCGACCGAGGCCAATAGAAGGACCGTCAAGAACGTTGCTTCCCAGCCGCTTAACCACCCCGGCCCGAGATCGATGACCGTCCGCGACGGTAACTCGACGGTAAATTCGTGTAACTCGCTATCATCTGGAATGTAACCAAGAGGGTTGCCAAAAAAGAAGTTCCACCAGGTGCGTTTGTGGATGGTTGGCACGGCAATTTGTAAAGGCAAAACAAGGATCGTGCGTCCCGCTTCGTCCTTAATTTCCCACGGTTGATCAGGCCGCGGCCAGATTCCGTGGCTATGGCCCCATCCCCCAATCTCTCCGGGATCGTCGGGATCGTCGGCAGTCGCGCCAGTTGCCAATGTGAAATTTAGGGCGTAATTCTGCCCGGCGCGGGGAAGCTCGTAGCTGTAAGCGTTACTGAGCCAAGCAAGCATGCAGAGTACCGGAAGTGAAGCAACGATCGCCGGGAGCGTGACCAGGCCAACATGGCGCAAGGACGACGAGAGGCTGTCGGCGGCCAGCGATCCGAGCCCAGAAAACTCACCGTCATAGCTTGCCAGTTTGCGGCGTGCATCGAGCGCCGCTTGCCGCGCCCTGCCGATCCGTCGCTGCGGCGATATGAGCTTGTACAAACCCATCGAAAGAACGCTCGCGATTAGGCCCCATACGACCAAGCGCAGAGCGATGGGCAACGCGCCAAGGACCGCCGCGTCAAACCAAGCCAACAGCGGCGCCGGTAGGTCGAACAATCCCATCGGGTGGCCCCCGCGATCTCCGTGCTAATGCCGGTTAGTCGGCCTCGGCGGACGCGGTATTGGCCTCCGTCCCCTCTGCGACCGCGCGGCGCTTTCGGGACTTTAGGAATCGGCGAAGCGGCCAAAACACGACGACGCCAAGCGCCAAGCCGATTGCGGCAATCAGGCCGAACGCCGCGCCAAGCAGACTTACGCCCGCGCCAGGACCGACATAGGCGTGGGCCGGTGCTGTGACTGCGATAACAGCCAGGATGAGCGTCAGGGTTGAAAGTGATTTCGCCATGAGAGTTCGCTCGCTGCTAAGAATTCAGACGGTTTAGTTTGAAAAATTGCCGAACCGGAGATCCGCCGGGTCGTAGCGCTGCGCCCAGAACACCACCGGCGTGTAGGCCTCGCCTTCACCCCACCGTTCAGGATTGATGAACTCCCACACGACCTCGCCCTCGGCAGTGACCTCGACGATGCGGCCCGCATCGGATTCCGTGATCAGCGTGTTGCCGTTGGCCAATCGCTGTTGCGCCGAACGGGTTCGGCTCTCCAACGGTTGGGCTGCGGTACCGGCGTAGGTCCACTCGAGTTTGTGGGTCACCGGGTCAAACTCGATGACGCGTGAGGCGCCGCCTTCGCCCAGATGACCAAGATTGTCGAAAATCAGGATATTGCCGTTGGGCAACAGATCGGGGTCATGCTGCGCGTTCCAAGGGCCGCGCACCGCCCAAACAATTTCTTCGGTCTCAAGATCGAGCAAAACGATCGCGTTGAGGGAGCGGAAGGACAGCAACACCTGGCCCGGTTTCGCGAATGGGAAATGCCGGGCCATCTCGGCGTCCACGACATCGATCGCGTTGGTATGCAAACTATCGCCATTGAAATCGAAACGGATCATGGTGAGCCAGGCGGCATAAACCGAATGCCGGATGGCATCGAGCAGATCGACTTCCTTCAAAACTTCTCCGTCGGGAGACATCACAGCGACGCTATCGGTGATGACCGGGACATGGATCCACGGCGCGCCATCCACCGGCCGCTCACGAATGGTATGGGTCAGGGCATAGACCCGGCCGTCCGGGCCTACATCCATATCGTGGTGTGCCGGCCCGAGATATTTCCAGACGAGGTTTGAATCTTTGTCGATCCGGGCCAAGCCGTAACCCCAGGGCGTCCGTCCATGAGCGACGTAAAGTGCGAGCAGATCACCGTTTGGGAACAGTTGGGCCTTGCGCCAAAAAATGAACTGGTCCGAAACCGGGTTGTGAATATCGCCGGATGCGTCCCAGATCGCACTATAGGGCAAGGACCACTCGTGGACCGTGTTTCCGCCCATGTCGACGAGATAGGCGGCCTGGCTGTGGCCTGAGCTATAAAGCGTGAGGCCGGGCTGGGCTTTCGCTGCGTTATGGATCGTCACGCCTTTCTCAGGCGTGCGCGTCGGGTACCACATGGTGGTCTCGGACATGTCATCGCCCGCGGACCAAAATGCGAAAACCTGATAAAGCGCGGCCGCGCCCTTAAACGAGGTCAAGAGCTGGGCGTTCGGCGGCAAATTGGCGGTCGCCACCAGCGCTCCCAGAATGAAAGAAAGGAACGCAATCGAAACGATAAACAAATATCTGAACAATCGACCCTGCATGGCGCATCGCGGATTGGCGCGCAAACTGCCACGGCACCGCTAATTCAGCGCCGTAACGCGTCGCTATACAGGACTCTAAATAAGTCGGCGGCGACTAGACGCCAGTGTGAAGCGCGCCCGAAAGCCTATTGTTTTTGCCGTTCGGCGTAGGGGACGTGCGGGATACCCTGTTGATGCATCGTCGCGGCGCGCCCGACATAGATTTGCACCATCATCGACTCGCGTTGGGTCATGACGCCTTCCTTGACGTAGTAGTCGCCCCAGGCCTTGATCGCAGCCTGAAGCTTCTCGCCCCGCAGCTTCTCAAATCGAATGCCGTAGATCACCTTTTCGACGATCGCATCGGCGAGCGCCATCTTCTCAGGCCCAAGCTCCTCCTCCGGACCCACGGCGCTCGCGGCACCGGCCGCCAAAATCAGGCCGACGGCCAGCGTCATAATTCCGGCAAACCTCACACAAATTTTCATCGGCGCGTCATTCCTTGGTGCAAACCGAGAGGCGATGGCCAGGTGCGGCCCTACTAGCCTACCGACCTAAGACCAGACATGGCAATCGGTGGCCCGGATTAAGCAGTTCTGACTAAGACCGCGGGGACTCCAACGCGGCCTGAGCCGCCGCCAACCGCGCGACCGGGACGCGATAGGGCGAACAAGAGACATAGTCCAGGCCAACATCGTGACAGAATTTGACCGAAGCCGGATCGCCGCCATGCTCACCACAAATACCAAGCTTAATGTCGGCGCGCGTCGCTCGGCCGCGTTCGGTCGCGAGACGGACCAATTCGCCGACGCCGTCAACATCCACGGTCACGAATGGATCGCGTTCGAATATCCCGAGTTCCTGGTACCGCCCGAGGAATCGCGCAGAGTCATCGCGGCTGATGCCAAAGGTGGTTTGCGTCAGATCGTTCGTGCCAAAGGAAAAGAATTCCGCGACTTCCGCGATCTGTCCGGCGCGCAAACAGGCACGCGGCAATTCGATCATGGTGCCGACCAGATAGTCGATCTCTTGCCCAGCTTCCTTCGAAACCGCATCAGCCACCGCCGTAATGCGTGTCTTCAACAGCTCAAGCTCCGCGCGGGTAGCAGCCAGTGGAATCATGACTTCCGGCACCACGGTCTCACCGCTTTGCCGCCCGACTTCGACCGCCGCCTCAAAAATGGCGCGTGACTGCATTTCGTAGACTTCGGGATAGCTGAGTCCAAGCCGGCAGCCGCGATGCCCGAGCATCGGGTTGAGCTCGTGCAATTGGCTGGCGCGACGGCGCACATCGTCGGCGGTTGAACCGGTCGACGCCGCCATCTCATCGATTTCCTCTTCGGAGCGCGGCAGGAATTCGTGCAAGGGCGGATCGAGCAATCGAATGGTGACCGGCAGGCCCGCCATAATCTGAAACAATTCGACGAAATCCTGCCTTTGCATCGGCAGGATCTTGTCCAGGGCGGCGCGCCGCTCGGCCTCGGTCTCGGACATAATCATCTGGCGGATGGCGGTGATCCGGTCGCCGTCAAAAAACATGTGCTCAGTGCGGCACAGCCCAATACCTTCCGCGCCAAATTGACGCGCCGCCCGCGCATCGGTTGGCGTTTCCGCGTTCGTGCGCACGGTCAACTCCCGCGCGTCGTCGACCCACGCCATCAGACTGTCGAAATCCGGTCCGAGCGATGGTTGCACCGTCGGCACTTCGCCTTGCATCACTTCGCCGGTCGACCCGTCGATGGTAATGATCTGCCCTGCCTGAACGCCCACGTCGCCGACGGACACGGTCCCGGCGGCATAGTCGATCCGGAGTTCACCAGCGCCCGAAACGCAGGGCCGGCCCATGCCACGCGCCACCACGGCCGCGTGGCTGGTCATCCCGCCGCGAGCCGTCAAAATCCCACGCGCCGCGTGCATGCCGTGAATATCTTCAGGGCTCGTTTCAATGCGCGCCAGAATCACATCCTCGCCCGCCCGCGCCCGAACTTCGGCCTCATCGGCACTGAGGACCAGGACACCGCTCGCGGCGCCGGGCGATGCCGCCAAGCCACGTGCCAAAACGGTGCGCGGCGCGTCGGGATCGAGCGTCGGGTGGAGCAATTTCTCAAGTGAGTCGGCATCCACGCGACGAATGGCCTCACCGCGATCGATCAAGCCCTCATTCGCCATATCGACGGCGATTTTGAGCGCGGCCGCGGCCGTTCTTTTGCCGGACCGCGTTTGCAGCATGTAGAGCTTGCCCTGCTGCACGGTAAACTCAATGTCTTGCATGTCGCGGTAGTGCTTTTCCAACCGCGCAAACACGTCAAGCAATTCGCCGTACACGCCGGGCATGGTTTCTTCCATGGACGGCAGCACGCTGTTGCCGTTCATCGCCGAGGCTTTGCTCAATGGTTGTGGCGTGCGAATGCCGGCGACCACATCTTCGCCCTGGGCGTTAATCAAGTACTCCCCGAACACGGCGCTTTCGCCGGTCGAGGGATTGCGGGTGAAAGCGACGCCCGTGGCACAGTCGTCGCCCATATTGCCGAACACCATGCTCTGCACATTGACCGCCGTGCCCCAGTCGGACGGGATGTCGTGCAAGCGGCGATAAGTGATCGCGCGCTGGTTCTGCCAACTGCCAAACACCGCGCCGATCGCGCCCCATAATTGCTGTTCCGGGTCTTGCGGGAATGGCTCGCCAAGCTGTTCGGCGACCTTGTTCTTGTAAGCCTCGGTAATCGAGCGCCAGTCCTCTGCCGAAAGGTCGGTGTCCAGCGCGTAGCCCCGCTCATCCTTGTACAGTTCCAGAATCTCTTCGAAATGATGGTGCGCGACGCCCAACACGACATCGCCATACATCTGGATGAAGCGGCGATAACTGTCGAACGCAAACCGCTCATCCCGGCTGCCGGCGGCGAGCCCTTCGACCGTCTGGTCGTTGAGGCCTAGATTGAGGACCGTATCCATCATGCCGGGCATCGACGTGCGGCTGCCTGAACGGACCGATAGCAGCAGCGGGTTTTCGCTCGATCCGAATTTCGCGCCAACGACTTTTTCGACCGTTTTCAGCGCGTCAGAGACTTGGTCGGATAGGCTTGAGGGGTAGGTGCGATCGTCGTCGTAATAGCGTGTGCAGACGCCGGTGGTGATGGTGAAACCGGGCGGCACGGGCAGACCAAGATTGCTCATCTCGGCAAGATTGGCGCCCTTGCCGCCCAATAGCTCGCGCATCTCGGCGCGGCCTTCCGCGGCGCCGGCGCCAAAGTTGTACACCCACTTGTCCATGGTTCCGACACTGTCCATGCTACGGTTTAACCCTCGATCTTCGTAAAATCGCCGACCGCCGATAGCGATGCGCGAATGCGTGACAACAGTCTGAGCCGGTTGACGCGTAAACCGGCATCGTCACTGTTTACGGTGACCGCATCAAAAAACTGATCGATCGGTGTGCGCAAGGTGGCGAGCGCCGTCATCGCGCCTTCGAAATCCTCAGCGGACAGCGCATGGTCGATATCGCCTTCTACGGCGGCGAGACGCTCGTTGAGGCCGCGTTCTTCCGCCTCCTCGAGTTTCGCGACATCCACGGCGCCATCGTGTTTCTCACCGTCCTTCTTTTCTTCGATCCCGACAATATTTGACGCGCGCCGATACCCGGTGAGCAAGTTCGCGCCGTCATCCGTGTCGAGAAACGATTTGAGCGCATCGGCGCGCCGCATAAGACGCACCAGGTCATCGTCCCCAGCGACCGCAAAAACCGCACTGACGACATCATGGCGCAGGCCCTGATCGCGCATGTGCACACGCAGTCTGTCGGCGAAGAACTCCATGATCGCGTCAACAATCGACGCCGCGGCTCCGGAAGCGACGATTTCGCCATAACTATTCAGAGCTTGCGCCAACACCGTACGAAGCGGCAGACGCAACTGGTTCTCGACAATCAAACGGATCACGCCGAGGGCCGCGCGCCGCAACGCAAACGGGTCCTTCGAACCCGTCGGACGTTCGTCGATGGCGAAGAAGCCGGCCAGGCTGTCAATCTTATCGGCGAGCGCGAGCGCCACGGAAACCGGTTCGTGCGGGCAGGTGTCGGACGGTCCCGCCGGCGCGTGATGGTCGCCGATTGCTTGTGCCACGGCGTCGGCTTCCCCGTCATGGCGCGCGTAATACCGTCCCATGATGCCTTGAAGATCCGCGAACTCGCCCACCATGCCTGTTACGAGATCGGCCTTGCACAGCGTGGCGGCGCGGCGTGTTTCGGTTGGCTCCGCCCCCGACACAAAGGTCGCGAGTGCGGCAGCCAGCGACTCCAATCGACGAATTTTGTCGCCCAAGCTGCCAAGCTTCGCGTGGTACACGATGCCGTCCAGTTGCGGCACGCGACTCTCCAGCGTTTGCTTGCGGTCCTGGTCCCAAAAGAACTTGGCGTCATGAAGGCGTGCCCGTAGCACGCGCTCGTTGCCCGCACGGATCGCGTCGCCGCCGTCCGGCGCTTCGGTATTCGCGACGACAATGAACTGATTGGCCAGGTTCCCGGCTGCGTCGTTCAGAGGAAAGTATTTCTGATGGCTCTTCATCGACGTGATCAGAGCTTCCGCCGGCACATCCATGAATGCTTGGTCGATCGTTCCGAGTAAGCACACCGGCCATTCGACGAGGCCCGCCACCTCGTTGAGCAGCGCGTCGTCCGGTTCAAACACAATACCGGCCGCATCAGCAAGCGTACGCCCTCGTTCCTGAATGGCACGGCGCCGCTCCACAGCATCGAGCATCACCTTCGCGTCAAGCAACTTGGCCTGGTACTCCGCGAATGAGCTGACTTCGAGGTCGCCGGACGACAGCCAGCGGTGGCCACGCGTGCGGTTCCCAAACGAAAGTGTGGTGCCGTCCCCGCCCGTCGCCGAACCAAATGACACGGCGCCTTGCACCACCGCGCCATCGAACAGACACAAAACCGAATGCAACGGCCGCACCCAACGCAAGGCGCCGTCGCCCCATCGCATCGATTTCGGCCACGAAAAACTCTCGATCAGCGCCGGCACTTCCTCCGCCAGGACGTCGGCCGTTGGACGGCCGGCGCGTTCAATCACGGCAAAGTAAAAAGTGCCCTTCTTCGTTTCGCGCTGTTCGCACTGTTCAACCGACTCGAACCCAACAGACCGCAAAAACCCTCCAATAGCTTTCTCGGGCGCGTCGGTTCGCGGCCCGCGCCGCTCCTCGTGCACGTCCGGTTGCTCGGTGGGCAGGTCCTTGATAACGGCAACCAGCCGTCGCGGGGTCGCGAAACTGCGAATTTGGTCGGCGCCGACCTCTTTTTCGAAGCCGAGCCGCGACTTTGTCATATCGAGAAGAAGGGTCCGCAATTGGTCCGCTGCACGGCCCTGCATGCGTGCTGGAATCTCCTCCGAAAAGAGTTCGAGCAGAAATTCAGCCATGGTCAGGCGCCCGCCTCCATGGCTGCTTCCTTAGCCAGCCAACTTTCGCAGCATTGCTTTGCCAAGGCGCGCACGCGGGCAATGTAAGCCGCGCGTTCGGTCACGCTTATGACGCCGCGCGCGTCAAGCAGGTTGAAGAGATGGCTTGCCGCGATGCATTGGTCATAGGCTGGCAGTGGCAAATCCTCGGACAAGAGTGCTGCACACTCCGCTTCCGCGTCCTTGAAATGGCGAAACAGCATGTCGGCATCGGCGTGACTGAAATTGTGCGCCGAATATTGCCGCTCGTTCTCTAAGAACACGTCGCCATAGCTGACGCCGGCGCCGTTCCAATCAAGATCGTAAACGTTTTCGATCCCCTGGACGTACATCGCCAGACGTTCCAAGCCGTAGGTCAGTTCGCCCGAGACCGGCGCGCAGTCGATGCCGCCGACTTGTTGAAAGTAGGTGAACTGCGACACTTCCATGCCGTCGCACCAGACTTCCCAGCCGAGCCCCCACGCACCGAGCGTCGGGCTTTCCCAATCGTCCTCGACGAACCGAATGTCGTGCAAATTCGGGTCGATACCGAGCGCGTAGAGGCTGTCCAAATAGAGCTGCTGGATATCCGGCGGCGACGGTTTCAAGATGACCTGAAACTGATAATAGTGCTGAAGGCGGTTTGGATTCTCGCCGAACCGGCCATCGGTCGGCCGGCGCGACGGCTGCACATAGGCCGCGTTCCAAGGCTTGGGGCCCAGGCTGCGCAACAGTGTCGCCGGATGAAAGGTTCCAGCGCCAACCATCATGTCGTAGGGCTGGAGCACGACGCAGCCGTGCTCGGCCCAGTAGCGCTGAAGCGTCAGAATCAGGTTCTGAAAGCTAGCGCTCATTGGAAGCGGCCATCGATCGTTGGTTTCTGGGAGCCGATTGTTACGAGAAGCGCGCGGACCATACGGCCCGGCCCTGAATCGGTCAAGCGGACCGACAGAACCCCGGAAAGAGTCGATCTAAGTGGGGATTAGCCCGGATACGGGCAATCGTCGCGCCCGCAGGAGCGGGTGCCCGACGATGCCACATAGGTGCCGCACACCCGGCAGGCGACCATATCCTCCGTGCCTCGCTCCGCCGGGGCCGCACCAGACGCGGGCCGCGCTTTGACCCGCCCGGTATCACCGCTGCCGCCACGCTCGTTTTCCGCCGCCGCCCGGCGCTCTTGCAGCCGAGATATCGCTTTGAAGCCATAGATCACGACAACGATGATCAGGGCGGTGAATATGAGCTTCTGCAGACTAAAGCCGAACATGAGATTCGGGTAATCCGTTGCGGTTTGCGGTGCCGAAGTCTTACCTGATCGGCGGTCCCGACGCCAGCGCCAACCGGTCGCGGCGGCCTAAAGCCCGAATCGCGACCAAAGCGCGCGTTCCTCGATCGCGGCGAGCGCGCCGGAGATTAAGGCGTCCGGTTCGGCCATGCGCGGGCCTGTCAGGCCCAACCGGCGCTTGAGCCAGCTTCGTTCCCCGCCGATCACACGCAGCTGAACTTTCTCGCCGAAGCGATCGCGCATCACACTCCGCAAATCGCCGATGCCGTCGATCAAGCCGAGCTCCAGGGCGCGCTGACCGGTCCATATGTCGCCATTGAACAGCTCATCGTCTTCGCCTTTGAGGCGTTTGCCGCGGCGGTCACGGACATGGTCGATGAAGGTCTCGTGAATATCCTTTTGAATCGCGTAAAGTCGCTCGACATCGTCCGGATTCTCAGGCTTGAAGGGGTCGAGCATCGCCTTGTTGCGGCCCTGGTGGTAGAGCCGTCGCTCAACGCCGATTTTCTTGATCGCCTCCTCGAAACCAAAGCCGGCGGCCACCACGCCGATCGAGCCGACAATTGAGCTGCGTTCGGCATAGATTTCGTCGGCCGCGCAGGCGAGCCAATAGCCGCCGGACGCCGCCACATCCTCGACAAATGCGAAGACCGGCAAATCGTTTTCCTTCGCCAGGTTCCGAATCCGTTTGGCAATCAACGCGGATTGGACCGGCGAACCGCCAGGCGAGTTGACCTGAAGCGCGAGCGCCAAAACGCCCGGCGTCGCCGCAGCCCGTTCGATGGTGCCGGCGAGGCTGGGCAGGTTTAGACCGCCGCGAAATGGCTGGGGTGAGGTCGAAATCATGCCGGCCAGACGGACCACACTGACCACCGGCGGCTTGGGCAGAAACGGTATCAAACGCCTGAACATGTGCACCGCCTTTGCGCGTTCGGATTCGGCGCCCCGCTACGCCTTTGATTTGCCCTTTCACTGACTCTCATAGCCGACACATATGCGCACGATCAAGGCGCGGACAAGTCGAACGCCGCCACGCCGCGCAAAATCTGTTCGGCCCGCGCCGTGTAACGGCCGTCTTCAGTGTGCAGCACAAGGCCCGGCCCGAGCGTCAGAGGCGTTGAAACGCCTTTCCGCGCCCGGACCAAAACCCGCTTGGCTGGCTTGCCCGATTTTGGCCAGAGCGGACAGATGGTGATGTCACCGGCGAAATCGCGAATCTCAGCCAGCAGCGCGTCCAGCCGATCGGCGCGCTGGATCAAGGTTATGCTGCCTTTTGGCCGCACGATACCGACCGCGGCGCGCACCCAGTCCATCAACACGCCCGCGGACTCCACCGTCGCCGCGTCGCTTCGATGCGTCGGTGCCGCTCGCTCAATCGGCAGAAAGGGCGGATTTGCCATCACATGATCGGCTGATTCCCGCATAGCGTCATCGATGTCGGTGATCGACCGTTCGATAATATCGGCCCTATCGGCTACGCCATTGATCGCAATATTCTCCCGGGCAAGACGGGCAAAGTCGGAATTGATCTCCACGCCGATGGCGCGGCATTCCGGCTTCCGGGCAAGCAAGCAGAGCATTGCGCCACCGACACCCGAACCGAGATCCACCACGCGCTCCCCTGCCCGCACGGGCACCGAGGCAGCAAGAAGGACCGGATCAATTGCCACACGGTAGCCGTCAGCGGGCTGAACCAAGCGGATACGGCCATCGAGCAGCCGATCTTCGGTGGTTTGCCCGCCCGCCAGTGCGGCAAATTCAGATTTCGCCGGCATCTCTGAGCAATCGATGTGCGGCGTCGAGATCGTCGTCGTCGACCATGATTCTGCGTGGAATCGCCCCAATCGAGCCTTCGACAATGCTGGTGTGGCTATCGAGCACCAGTGACTCGATGCCACCGTCGGTCAAAAGCGCCGTAACCCACGATATTTTGACCGGATCGTTGGTGCGCAGCAGTTCCTTCACGGCCTTTCCAGTCTATAATTCGACCGTCGTGACGAGCGGGTGCAAGTGGTTGACCTATTTGGCATCTCGCAACTATGCTCCGCCGCGCCGCGACAAGCGTCAAGACCGGGGTCCCCGTGCGGTGGGTGCGCGGGCGCATCGGTGGAAAAGGACTGTGGAAAAGTGGCGCTAGCCGCCGACTTCAAGAACACGGCCGCGAAAGCGGCGCCGGAAGCGCTGTATCGCCTGCACGCGCTGGTTCAGGACGACCTTGCCGCGGTGAATCGCGTCATCGTGGACCGGATGCAAAGCCCGGTGTCGCTCATCCCGCAACTGGCTGGCCACATCACCGCGTCGGGCGGCAAACGCCTGCGGCCATTGGTCACGCTGCTCGCCGCGCGCATGTGCGGATATGAGGGCAAGCGCCACGTGCCGCTCGCCGCCTGCGTGGAATTCATTCACACCGCAACGCTGTTGCATGACGACGTGGTCGACGATAGCGCTTTGCGACGCGGCAATGCCACAGCGAACGCGCTTTGGGGTAACGAGGCGAGCGTCCTGGTCGGCGACTTCCTATTCAGTCGCGCCTTTCAGGTGATGGTTGATGACGGTTCGCTGGATGTCTTGCGGATCCTGTCGTCCGCGAGCGCGGTGATCGCCGAGGGCGAGGTCATGCAACTGATGACTTCGAACGATACGGCGACCACGGAAGCGGCCTATCTTCAAGTCATCACGGCGAAAACGGCGCGCCTTTTTGCCGCGGCGGCGGAAGTCGGCGGCGTGGTCGCCGATTGTACGGACGACGAGCGCCGCGCGCTCTTCGACTATGGCCTCAACCTGGGCATCGGCTTCCAACTCATCGACGATGGGCTGGATTACGCGGCGGCGGAGGCGACGCTCGGCAAGACCATCGGCGATGATTTCCGCGAGGGCAAAATCACCCTGCCGGTCGTCCTGGCCTATGACCGGGCCGACGAACTGGAACGCGCTTTTTGGCGGCGGACCCTCGAACAAGGGGAACAGGGCGAACAAGACCTCGCCCGCGCCATCGATTTGCTGGCCAAACACAATGCCATCGGCGACACGATCGAGCGGGCGCGTGAATATGGCGCCAAGGCGCGCGCGACACTGCAAGGTTTTGAAGCCAATCGCTTTCAGCAAGCCTTGCTCGACGCCGTCGATTTCGCCGTCGAACGGAGCTACTGAGCGCCGGAAAATTGCCCGGATGTGCGCTCCGAAACGCGGGTCGCCGTCCTTGCCCTCGCCCGCCGCAAGGGCTATAAATCGCGCCTCCTGAACCGCGCGTCAGGACACATCGGAGTGTAGCTCAGCCTGGTAGAGCACCGTCTTCGGGAGGCGGGGGCCGGTGGTTCGAATCCACTCACTCCGACCACTGCGCGGCGAGAGTCTTTCCAACACAATCGGATGTCTTCCAAGCGCTGAATTTCGGGCGCGGCCGGTCATTTCGGGGTGTTAACTAGTTCACAGTTGGTGCGTTAGGCAGGTCACTGCAGCCTATCCTCGTGTCTGTTTGAATGACGGCATACCAAACGAGGAGGCACCCATGTCCACCACCAAAACTTTTGCCGCAGCTTTGTTGTTCTCCACCAGCGTCGCGCTCGCGCCCGCTTTCGCCGACGAGGTGACGTCGACCGGAACGCAGTACGCCGCCGTCGAGGTGCAGCTTCCCGTCAACCCGGCGACCGAACCGGTACCGGCCGCAACGGTGAGCAAATATGATGCAAGAACGGGAGCCGTTAAGAGCGCCGAAGAGGTCCGCGCACTTCTGCATGGACAAACCCCTGCGCACACGAGTCCGGCTGCTCGGGCAGATGATCTGGATGCAAAGCTGATCCGCGACGTCGCCGGCATGTTCCCATTCCAGGACTACCGGCCGCTCGCAGAGCTTGAAATCGAAGTCGCGGGCTCTGGCGAATTTGAGACGGTCGCGTCCGTCGGCGAGACTGTTGCGAACTAGTCGCGCACGCGTGCTGTCCTCACCAGCGAAGCCTGCACCAACCCGCTAGCCGAACTAGGGCGCGTTTGTGCGGGCTTCGACGGTTTCACACGGGCCTTGAAACCCCATCGCGTCAATCGGGCACACGCGATAGACGTAGTCGCGGCCGGCGGATAGGCCGATATCGGCGAACGTCTCCCCCGTTATCGCGCGCCGGCCATTGACCGGGCGCTCGTCCTCGCCGCGAAACACATTGACGCCGGCAATCTCAGCGCCGGTGGGCAGCGTCCACACTAAGCCCACCGTGGTTGCGCTGGACGACGACACCGCAAGATCCGCCACACCGACAGTCAGTTGCAGATGTACCGGGATCGGATCGGTTTGACCGGTGAGCGCCGCGCCCGATGGTCCGGAAATAGAAAAATACACAGGCGGTTCGTCGTTGAGATCGTCGGGCATTTGTACGTCCACGTAGGTGACACCCGGACCGAAACGGTAGCTGCCGAGATCAACCATTCGGTCACCTTGATGTAGCCTCAGCTGCATGACGGCGCGCTCAGCCGCATCGCTTGACAGGCGAACGACCGCGCCGCGCGCGACGAAGCGTGGCCCGTCGGTCACCATCGCCAACGGCAAGCTTTCGAAAAATGGCAAACGTCCATCGGACAGCCGCCAAAACAC
>JANQOH010000102.1 GCA_028289725.1 Alphaproteobacteria bacterium | reverse complement strand
GAGGAAGCGCTCTTCCATCACCGTGTTCCAGCGCAATTTGGCGTCGCGGTGCGGCGGGTCCGTGACCAGCGCCGCATCCAATTCGCCGGACACAGTGCGCATGAGAAGTTCATCCGTGAGTCCCGCAACGACGCGGACTTGCAATCGTGGATAATGCTGTGTGGTAAAGGCCAGCGCATCGGGCAACAGCGTGACCGTTGCACTCGGTATCACGCCAAGTACGACTTTGCCGACGACCTGATCGAGGCCAGCAACGCGGCGCACCTCCTCGCTTTGCTCCAAGATTTGCCGGGCCGGCTCTAGGATCGCCCGTCCGACATTGGTGAGGGCGGGCGGTCGTGACCCCCGATCGAACAGGGCGACATTGAGCGTCTCCTCCAACGTCTTGACCTGCATGCTGACCGCGGACGGAGTCATGTTCAGCGCCTCGGCGGCCCTCTTGAAGCCTCTTTGATCGTGGATGGCGACAAACGTTTCAAGCTGACGGATGTTCATGTTTTTGCATCAGTATTTTTGAATTTATTCCGCAATAGTTTTGGCTTGAATGATGTTGTCAATAAAAAAACAATGCCATTGCCCAGGTTAAGGTGCACTTCGCGGAAGCCCCTGGACGCTAATGATCATTGAGAATGAGGCGATGCATGCACACGGATAAGCGCGGCTTGGCCCTGACCGCCGGGAATGAGTCCGCGATCGATCTCTACAACCAAACGATCGACGATTATTTCGCATATCGCCTTTCCGCCGGCGCGGTGATCAAGCAGGCGCTCGAGGCCGATCCCGAGTTTGCCATGGCCCATTGCTTTCGCGGCTACCTGTTTCTGCAATTCGCTTCGAACATTTTTGTCCCGAGAGCGAAGGAACATCTGTCCGCTGGTCAAGCGCGGCGTGGTGAGGTGACACCGCGCGAGCAGCGGCATATCGACGCGCTTGAAGCGTGGACCGACGGTGATCTGCATCGGGCCTGTGCAGTGTGGGAAGACATCCTGGCGACCGATCCGCTCGATCTCGTGGCCTTGCGCCTCCACCACTACAACAGTTTCTGGATGGGCCGGAACACCGCCATGCGGGACGCTGTCGCCAGCGTACGTCCGGCGTGGGATGAGTCGATTCCTGGCTTCGCCAATTTGCTTGGCATCTACGCCTTCGCGCTGGAAGAAACCAATGAATATGCGAAGGCCGAAGAGCTCGGTCGCCAAGCCGTCGCGTTGGACGGCGACGATCTCTGGGCCATCCACTCGGTCGCCCACGTGCTCGAAATGCAGGGCCGGCTCGATGACGGTATAGCCTGGTTGGATTATCCCGCCGACACGTGGGACGACCGCAACCCATTTCGGGGGCATTTGTGGTGGCATCGCGCGCTGTTCATGTTGGAACGCGGTGAATATGACCAAGTCCTCGCTCTTTATGACGCTTCGGTCCGGTCGGGCGCCGGCGCGTTCTACCTCGACCGTCAAAACATGGTCGCGCTATTGGCCAGGCTCGAGTTCCAAGGCTGCGACGTGGGCGATCGCTGGAACGAACTGGCCGACGAGGCCGAGAACCACATCAATGATCACCCGATGGGGTTTACCGATACCCACACGATGGTCGCCCTGGCCGCGACCGAGCGGTGGGACAAGGCCGACGCCCTGATTGCCTCGCAGACCGCCGCCGCAACGACACCGAATGACTATGCCTCTGCGATCATGAACGCGGTCACGACCCCGATATGCCGGGGCCTGCAAGCCTATGCGCGGCGGGACTATGAGACGGCGATCGAAACTTTGCTTCCGCTCCGCCACGATTGGCAGCCGATCGGCGCGAGCCATGCGCAACGCGATCTATTTGCCCAAACGCTGATCGAGGCGACTTTGAAGGCCGGACGGGGCGATCTTGCCGTCAGCTTGTTGTCAGAACGTGTCGAGTTGCGGCCGCACAGCGCCGGCAACTGGCGCAAATACATTGAAGCACTGGGTCTGGCTGGCCAAAGTGAACGGCTTGAGAAAGCACGCGAACAGGCCGCCGCTTTGGGCTATTGAATGCTGGGGAACAAGAGATCGATGGGACGGAGATGGTGACTTTGACGCCCGCCCAAGAAGATTTGCGCGGCCGGGCTCGCGCGCTTGCGCAATCGGTGATCAAGGACCGCGCGGCTGAAGTCGACCGGACCGAGGAATACCCTTGGGACAATGTCGCGGCGCTGAAAGAAGCCGGTTTTATGGGCCTGACCGTCCCAAAGGACTATGGCGGGCTCGGTCTGACATATCTCGACGCGGTCTTGGTCATCGAGGAAATGGCCAAGGTGTGCGGCGTAACCGGCCGGATCACGGTCGAAGCCAATATGGGCGCCATTGGCGCGATCATGAAATATGGCTCGGAGGCGCAAAAGAAGTTAGCCAGCGAACTGGTTTTGGGTGGCGACAAACCGGCGATCTGCATCACCGAGCCGGGCGCCGGCAGCGCGGCGACTCAAATGGCCACGCGCGCCGACAAGAAAGGCGACCACTATGTCCTTAACGGTCGCAAGCATTGGATCACGGGCGGCGGGGTTTCAAAACTTCATTTGATCTTCGCCCGTGTGTTCGACGATGGCATGGAGCAGGGCATCGGCGGCTTCATTGCCGTGCGTGACCAAACGGAAGGCTTGGTGATCGGCAAGCGCGAACCGGCGATGGGACTGCGCGGCATTCCCGAAACCGAGGTGATTTTCGAAGATATGGCGGTACCGGCAGAAATGATGCTGGTACCGCCGGAAGGACTACGCCGGGGCTTTGCCGGCTTGATGAATGCTTACAACGGCCAACGCGTCGGCGCGGGCACGGTGGCGCTTGGCGTCGCGCAAGGCGCTTTCGACCTTGCCCTCGATTACGTGGGCGAACGCGAACAATTCGGCCGCCCGATTGCGGAATTCCAAGGGCTGCAATGGATGCTTGTCGACATGAACGTTCAGTTGGAGGCCGCGCGTGCATTGATCCACAAGGCCGCCGCGGGGGCAGGTGACGGCTTCCCGGACATCACCGAAGCGGCGCGCGCCAAGATTCTAGCGTCCGAGTCCGCGATTAAAGTGACGAACGACGCGCTACAAATGTTCGGCGCGGCCGGCTATTCGCGCAACCGCCCGCTCGAGCGCATGGTGCGGGACGCGCGCATGTTTACCATCGGCGGCGGCACGGCGCAGATCTTGCGAACAGTCGTCGCGTCCAAATTGCTTGACCGGCGCTTGCCACAGACCCGCGATGGCTATTTGAATATGCCGCATTGAGCGCGGCACGCGAGATCGGGAGGAGTTCAGCATATGGTAACCCAAACCCTGAAGCAGTTGGCCAAATTCGTTCCGTCCGGCAGCCGGTTGGCCCTGCCTGTCGACTATGCCGGCGTGTCGATGGCCATGGTTGGACCAATTCTGGAGAGCGGCGCGCGCGACCTTCACCTTGTCTGCGTCCCGGCCGGAGGGCTGCAGGCGGACATCCTGATCGGTGCCGGACGGGTTCGCTCTGTCGAAACCAGCGCCATGACACTGGGCGAGGCGGGCGGCGCTCCTTGTTTCAGCCGCGCGGTGAAATCCGGCGCGATCAAGCTTCGGGACGCGACGTGCCCCGCGATCCACGCCGGACTGCTCGCGGCTCAAAAAGGTACGCCTTTTCAGCCTATCCGCGGCCTGATCGGATCCGACGTTTTGCGCCACCGGCCGGATTGGAAAGTCATCCAAAACCCGTTTTCCGATACGGGCGACAAGATTGTCGTGGTCCCGGCGATCATCCCCGATGTCGCCTTGTTCCACGCCCCGCTCGCCGACGCACACGGCAATGTCTGGGTCGGCCGCCGCAAAGAACTGGCGGCCATGGCCTATGCCGCGAAATCGACCATCGTCACGGCCGAACGCATTGTCGAACACGACCTGTTCGGCGATGAAGATTTGACCGCCGGTCTGATCCCGGCGATCTACATCGATGCCATCGCCGAGGCGCCTGGCGGCGCGCGTCCCTATGGCCTCTGGGGGCACTATGCGACCGAGACCGACGCGCTGATGCGCTATGCCGAGTTGGCGAAAACAGAAGACGGCTTTGCCCGCTACCTCGACGAAACCTATGGCCAGGCATTCGTGGCATGAACGGCGCCACCAATCGCGAGATCATGATTTGCGCGATTGCCGATTTGTTGCGGGGATCGCGCAACATTGCCGTCGGGGCCTCTTCCCCGATCCCCGCGGCCGGCGCCATGTTGTTGCGCGCGCTGGCGGAAAAAGAAGGCGAACGGCCGGTTCGCATTTCCGTGCTCGGATCGGTCCGCAACAACTTCTTCACCAACGGGTCGGCCGAGCTGTTCGATTGCGCGGCGCAGGGGCGCATCGACGCGTTTTTCTTAAGCGGCGGCCAGATCGATGGCCAGGGCAACATCAATCTGGTCGGTGTTGGCGACTACCCGCAGACCAAAGTGCGCTGGCCCGGCAGCTTTGGTTCCGCGTTCCTCTACTACCTCGTACCGAAAGTAATCCTGTTTCGCGAAGACCACACGCCGCGCATCTTCGTCGACAAGGTCGATTTCATCTCAGCGCCCGGCACCAGCGAGGCCGAAACATTTCGCAAGGGCGGCCCAGCCGCGCTAATGACCGGTAAGGCGCTGTTCCACTTCGATAAAGACAAGGCGCGCTTCGCCCTACAAAGCGTGCATCCCGGACACGACCTCGTTGAAATCGAAGCCGCCACCGGATTCACGTTCGACCACGACGAGAACCCACCCACAACACCGTCGCCGGACGTCCAAACACTTGCCATGCTACGTGGACGCGTCGTCGATGAACTCAGCGAAACCTACCCAGACTTCGCCGACCAAATGCGCGCCGCCGCTTAGGCGTTATTTAAACGCCTGAATTCCGGTCTGCGCCCTTCCGAGGATGAGGGCGTGGACGTCGTGGGTGCCTTCGTAGGTGTTGACGGCTTCGAGGTTCATGACGTGGCGGATGACGTGGTATTCGTCGGCGATGCCGTTGCCGCCGTGCATGTCGCGGGCGATGCGCGCGATCTCAAGCGCCTTGCCGGCATTGTTGCGCTTGATGATCGAGATCATCTCGGGCGTCGCGCGGCCTTCGTCTTTCAGGCGGCCGACACGCAATGCGGCTTGCAGACCAAGGCTAATTTCGGTCTGCATGTCGGCGAGCTTTTTCTGGATCAATTGATTGGCGGCGAGGGGACGGCCGAACTGTTTGCGGTCGAGGGTATATTGCCGTGCCGCGTGCCAGCAGAATTCCGCCGCGCCGAGCGCGCCCCAAGAAATGCCGTAACGCGCATTGTTGAGGCAGCCGAACGGACCACTGAGGCCCCGGATATCGGGGAACGCGTTCTCTTCCGGCACGAAGACATCGTCCAAAACGATTTGACCGGTCGGCGATGCGCGCAGCGAGAATTTGCCGTCGATCTTCGGTGTCGAGAGCCCGTCCATGCCGCGCTCGACGACGAAGCCGCGGATCTTGCCGCCGTCGTCCTTCGCCCAGACCACCATCACGTCCGCGAGCGGGCTGTTGGTGATCCAGGTCTTGGCGCCGGTGATCCGATAGCCGTCATCGACCGACTTCGCGCGCGTAATCATGCTGCCCGGGTCCGAGCCGTGATCGGGTTCTGTGAGGCCAAAAGAGCCGATGAATTCGCCGCTCGCCAGTTTGGGGAGAAAGCGTTCGCGTTGATCCTCGGTGCCGTAGGTGAAGATCGGCCACATGACGAGGCTCGACTGCACGGAAACGCACGATCGGTACGCCGAGTCGATGCGCTCGATCTCGCGGCCAATCAAGCCGTAGGCGACCGAACTCGCACCGACGCAGCCATAGCCGTCGATGGTCGGGCCGAGCAGGCCCAACGCGCCCATTTCCTGCATCAGGCCGCGATCGAATTGCTCGTGGCGGTTGGCTTCCAGAATGCCCGGCATCAACCGGTCCTGCGCAAAGCTCCGCGCCGTGTCGCGGATCATCCGCTCTTCTTCGGTGAGCTGGTCCTCGATCAAAAACGGATCGGCCCAGTCGAATGACGCTTTGCCGCTATCGGCGAGGCGAGGGGCAGTTGAGTCGGTTTGAGCTTGGCTGGACATGGTCGGGCCTCCGCGCGGGGCGGCCGCCGAGCTACCAGCGCCGCCTAGTCAATGTGGAATGAATTCGCGATCGCCACCAGATGGCGCAATCGCCGCTCGTTCATAGTGCGAATTCGCGTGTAGTACCAGACCCCGTCGACCTCTTGTAGGCGCAACACGACATATTGCGACAGGGGCCCGAGTTCGAAATCGCACGCCATCTCTCGATAGTCGCCGGCATCATTGGCCCTCCCGACCGGCGCATCGCAATATTCGAGCGGCAGGTTGCCGAGCGATTGAAGCCGCTGAATGAGCGAAGTCATGGATTGCCGTAGATCGTCGAATTCAGGGTCGCCCAAGGGACTATCAGGGCCATCGAGCAGGCCGCCGGGCTCCGGCGAAAGGGCTTCGAACGAGGCGGTCATGCGGGATTCCAGCCAAGCGTCCGGGTCCGCGATCGCCTCGACCATCGGTCGCATCTCGATGGAACTCAAATCGGCAAACGAGCCGTTATCCGGGTGAATTCGTAGCACAGCGCCCGCATCGCCCTCGTCGCTCGGTTCGCGAACGATTTCACTCACAAACCCTTCTGGCACATCGAAGTTCTGTGCCTGCGCACCGGTTGTGATGGCCGCGATACTGGACAAGGCGAAAAGGGTACTGATGACTTTGCTTCTGAAATCCATCATGGCCAAACAGTTGGGAGCCGTCCCTCCTCCCGTCAATGCTTCCGGTTTCTAGGCCGCATCTTCTTTCAACAGGTCGTCGAATTGGACGGGGACGCCGATCGGATCGCCGATCAGGGCATCGTCGCGCATCACGGCCTGGCCGCGGATGATGGTAGCGATCGGCCATCCGGTTACGGATTTTCCCTCGAAGGGGCTCCAACCACATTTCGCGGCAAGCCAATCCGATGTGATTGTACGCTGCGCCTTGAGGTCGACCAGTGTCAGATCCCCATCATTGCCGGGGCGGATCGCGCCTTTGCCGTGAATTTTGTAAAGGCGCGCCGGACCGGTGCAGACCAGGTCGACCAAACGGTCAAGGTCGAGCCGACCGGCATGGACATGATCGAGCATCAGCGGCAGCAGGGTTTGGACACCGGGCATGCCCGAAGGGCTTTTCGGATAGGGCTGCGCTTTCTCTTCCTTGGAGTGTGGCGCGTGATCCGATCCGATCACGTCGACCACGCCGTCCGCCACCGCCTTCCACAGTGCCTCGCGATGACGGGCCTCACGGATCGGCGGGTTCATTTGGGCGTAGCTGCCATGTTCGTCGTAGCATTCGGGCGCGGCCAGCGTGAGGTGCTGCGGCGTGCACTCAACGGTCACCCAGGCCGGGCGATCGGCGAGCATGTCCATTTCTTCCGCGGTCGTCACATGCAGCACATGCACCGCGCGCCGGGTCTTGCGCGCGAGGCCCAGCACGCGTTCGGTCGCAAGACGCGCGGTCTCAACGTCACGCCAAACCGGATGCTGAGCGACGCCGCCCGTTTCCGACAAAGGCTTGCGCTCTTCGAGGCGTGCTTCGTCTTCCGCATGAACCGCGACGCGGCGAACGCCCGACCGCAGAATGCGTTCAACGGTCGCATCGTCCGGGACCAGCAAATTCCCGGTGGACGAACCCATGAAGATTTTAATGCCACAGCAGCCGGGCGTGCGTTCGAGCGTCGCGATCTCGTCGGCGTTTTCGGAGGTCGTGCCGACAAAAAAAGCGAAGTCGGTCCACGCGCGGCCGGTGGCCCGCCGGACTTTGTCGGTCAGGGCTTCGACGGTCGTCGTGGCGGGGTTCGTGTTCGGCATTTCGAACACCGCAGTGGCGCCGCC
>JANQOH010000098.1 GCA_028289725.1 Alphaproteobacteria bacterium | reverse complement strand
GACCAATTGCAATCGCTTGAAAGGACCGCTGGATAGCTGCGGCTCTCCGTCGATGGAGTAGGGGCCGATGCTCATAATGCCGAGCATGAGGTCATTGGGATTTCGGCCGCTGACAAACAGGTCGTACCACTTGTCGCCCAGTAAATTGCGTCCAATGGTCGGGGTCATCGCTGGCCCGGCGTAAAGGTCGATGAGCAAATCATCGGGGTATGACGGCCCACCCTGGCCGCTATCGCGCTCGTGCGCGTAAAGATACAGGTCGGACTTGAAACCAACTCCCGACACATCCGGCTTTGCCACACCGGCATCGCGCGCCTCGTCTTTGCTCACGCGCAATCGACCGACCGTTCCATCCGCCACCAAACCGGCGAAATCCCGCGGCTGGTAGCCCACGATATCCATCACCGGGTGATCGTGGAGCCGGATGCCCTTCGCCTGCGCGACAATGCGCGACGCGCGCAGGATCGCTTCATTGAACAAGACGGCACTGATGGTCGCCGATGAAATCCCATCGACCGAGCCCGGCTCTTGAACACGCGAAAGCCGGACGCGAAGCGGCGCGCGAATGTCGATCCCGGCATATTGTTTGGCGAAATCGGGTACCAGATGCTCAAGCATGATGAGATCGATGATCGGCTCGCGGTGCTCGACTACCTTGGCGCCGGCGAGGGTGCCATCCACGCGCAGCCCGACCGCAATGACAAACTCAAGCGATGAAAAGCCGAGCGACTCCGTGATGTCGCGCGTTGCGAAAATGTAGCCTTGCAGAACGCCGCCTGAGAAGACGGGCGCCACTCGGGGGTCAGCCTCGAGCGGCTCGACATCTTCCGCTTCGGCAAACAGCTCCTTGGCCAATTCGACCGTGAGCCAATCGGCGCCGAGATTTGGATTGGTCCAATGGGCGAGCGGAACGCCCGCCGTTTGGCCCCATATCGCGTCGTTCGGGTCGTCTTCAGCCGCGCTCGATTGACCACTAAGGGCGACGAGGCCGCTAATCCCTAACGCAACGCAAAATATCCGAATGAATTGGCCAAATCGCATTCTGTCTCGTCCCCAAAAAAAACGGCACTACCCGTATGTCCGGCAACGCAATTGTCGCCTGCGTAGCGCGTTTACCCCCATTTGAAGGCGCGGCGGGAGAGGCTAACGGCTGATCGGCGGCGCGTCCAGAGAGCGCAGCGCCGTCCCACGCCGATGTCAATTCCATCCCTGTTTCGCGCGGAAAGCCGTCCATAATGTGTTTTGACCGCCACCAAATTGGCCGCTAGACTTTTTTCTTTCGCACTAAATATGTGCGACGGCGTTGTAGCGTACACGGGACGTGCGGCTGCAAATGGCCGCAAATTCAAAGGGAAGAGGGAGGCTACGCACATGTCATCATGGCTTAGTGAACGCGAACACAGACTTGTCGATGGGGCAGAGAAACTCGAGTTTGATTCTCCGGTTCCGACACAGATTGTTTCCAACGGCGAATATCTGCCGCCAAAGCAGTCGCCAAAGCAGAAACAAGTTGAAGAACGCATTAAGGAAATGGCCGACGAGAACGCCAAGTATCTTGGCATGAGCCGTCGCCAGTTCTTGCAGACGAGCTGCGGTATGGCCACGGCGTTTTTGGCCATGAAGGAAGTTTACGGCACCGACGTGTTCCGCGTCAGTGAAGCCGAAGCGCGCGATCCGGAAATGATGCTCGAGCGCACCAACGCACTGGCCGGTCAGTTCATCTTTGACGACCAGACCCACTTCTTGCGCGACGACTTCGCGCATGAGGCGATTTTGGGTCTCGGCGAGTTCGCCGCCGAGCACTGGAATCCGAAGCTCAAGGAAGAAGGCCTGTCGCTCGAACGCTACAAGTTCGAGAATTATATCCGGGAGCTTTGGTACAACAGCGACACCAAGATGGCGCTCTTGTCGGGCGCGCCGTTCGACGATCCGAGCTGGTGGCTGCTCGGCAACGACCAGATCATTCGCGCCCGCGACATGATCAACGACTTTGCCGGTTCGCGCCGCATGCTCGGCCACTCGGTCATCACACCGGGTCAAGACGGCTGGATGGAAGAAGCCGACCGGGCGATGTCCGAACTGAAGCCGAATTCGTGGAAGTCCTACACCATCGGCGATCCGCTCTCACCGTCGAAGTGGCCGTGGCGCCTGGACGATGAAGAATTGATGTATCCGTTCTACGAGAAGTCGTTGAAGGCGGGCATCAACACGATCTGCATCCATAAGGGCTTGCTGCCGCCGGATTACGAGCAATCCTTCGCCGGCGTGTGGGAATACGCCACCGTTTGGGATGTTGGCAAAGCGGCTCAGGATTGGCCGGAAATGAACTTTGTCATCTACCACTCGGCGCTGCGTCCGTTCCTCGAACTGCCGGATCAGGCTTGGGCCGAATACGAGCAGACCGGCGATATCAAGTGGGCGAGCGACCTGGCGCGGATTCCGGAAGAATTCGGCGTCACCAACGTGTATGGCGAGCTCGGCTCGACCTTCGCAAACTCGGCGGTCGCGCATCCGCGCTTCTCGGCCGCGTTCATCGGCACGCTGGTCAAGGGTCTCGGCGCCGACCATGTGGTCTGGGGCAGCGACACGGTGTGGTACGGCTCGCCGCAATGGCAGATCGAAGCCATGCGCCGTCTCGAGGTGCCGGAAGACATGCAGGCCAAATACGACCTGCCGTCGCTCGGTGGCGAGAACAGCCTGACCAAGCAGGCGATCTTCGGCCTCAATAGCTCGCGCATCTATGACCTGACCATGGATACCGCGACCAACCTGCCTGACATGCCGACCTTCTCGGAAGACCGGCTGGCACAGTTGGCGGCCGAGCACCGCGAGGTCGAGGGCCCGACCAACAAGCGCTACGGCTACGTCCGCACCGCTTAAGGCCAAAGGCTGATCGCCGCGGCGATCGAGTAAGCCGAACGACCGCGACGGGGTCTGGCGCAACGCGCTTGACCCCGTCGTTCCTTCCGGGATCCGCGCGCTTTGTCGTCCGGAGGTCGCTGAGGCTCAGAGACCGACGCATACCGAATTTATCGAGGGAGGACATTGTTATGAGACTGGCACGGACAATCGCCATGTCGGCCGCGGTGGCAGGCGCGACCCTTGCGGCGAGCACCGCATTCGCCGCGGACGTTACCACCATCACCGCAGAGCAAGCGCGTCTGTATTTCGGCGGCTTGTATCCAAATTACAGCCTGTTTCTGAAAGGCGTGCCGAACGATTTGGCGGACAATTGGGTGGACCAAGAATATTACGCCGTGCTCGACGTGCGCGGGGGCCCGGAAGAGGGCAAAGCCACGATCATGAAGCTCAAGGCAACAAGCGCCGCGAGCCCGCAGCCGGAATGGTGCGTCACCGAGGGCGGCTCAGACTTTGGCGGCCACGGCCCGGTTTGCATCAACACCGACGACCCGAAGGCGATGAACCAAATCCGGTTCAAGGTGAAAGTGCAGTATTCGAACGTCGCCGGCGACTTGCCGAGCGAATATCAGGATCGCGTTTGGGCGGAGTATCCTGAATTACCCGGCCGTCGCGAAAGCGAAGTCTTCGGACCGGTGGACCTGCACATCATCAAGTAAAGCGCGGGCCGATTGCGGGTCGGGAATCACCTGCCCCAATCCAAATGCTGACAGTCGAACGCGGCGCGATCCAATAGGATCGCGCCGCTCTTTTTGCTACTCCGCCGGCTGTGCTTGGACATCGCCGGCCGGCGTCAAAGCATCCAACCGCTTGCGCCGAGCGGCGAGCGGCGGACATTGATGGTCGTCGTAGTACGTGACCTGACAATCCAAGCAATAAAAGCACTCGTTCATGTCGATCAGGCCACTGCTCTTGATCGCGCCGGTCGGACAAACCGCCTCGCACCGGTGGCAGGGATTGCCGCATTCCGGCCGCCGCTTCAGCCAATCGAACATGCGCACGCGGCCGAGGATCGACAGCCCGGCTCCCAGGGGGCATATCACCCGGCAATAGAAGCGTTCAACGAACAGGCCAATCCCGAGCAACACCAGAGCGTACGCCACCGCTGCCGCCGGCGCATCGAACCGGAACGTGATAGCGGTCTTGAAAGGTTCGACATTGGTACCGTCGATCGCAAGATCGAAGGAATAGAACGTCAGACCCAACAACCCCAGGAAAACCAGATATTTGAGGGAAATGAGCCGCTCATGAATTGCTTCGGGAATCTTGATTTGCGGGATCCGCAGCGTAACCGCGATCTTATTCAACAATTCCTGCAGCGCGCCAAACGGGCACAGCCATCCACAAAAGATCGCCCGGCCCCACAGGAACAGGCCGACCGCGACAAACGCCATCAGGATGAAGATCAGCGGCTCAACCATAAAGAAGGCCAGATCGAAATCGAACACCACCGACTGGGCAATATTGAGCAGGCTGATGATGGTCAATTGCGCGCCGGCGATCCAGCCCAACCAAACCAAGACCCAAGTCAGGAACACGATGCGGATCCATTTGTGAAGCTGACGATGGCGCGCAATAGCGTCCTGGAAGCTCAAGATCAGAACAAGCACGGCGAGCGTCGCGATGAGGATGTAGATCT
>JANQOH010000095.1 GCA_028289725.1 Alphaproteobacteria bacterium | reverse complement strand
GAATAATCTTAAGGGCAAACACCATGGCTGCAGCCGATAAAGTTATCATCACATGCGCCGTCACCGGCTCCATTCACACGCCGACCATGTCGCCGCATTTGCCGATCACGGCGGAGGAGATCGCCGATGCGGCGATTGGCGCGGCGGAAGCCGGCGCCGCGATCGTTCACTTGCACGCACGCGACCCGAAGACGGGCAAGCCCGACCAGTCGGTCGAAGCGTTTTCGCCGTTCTTGAAAGTCATCAAGCAGCGATCGTCTTGCATCATCAACATCACCACAGGTGGCTCCATCACGATGACGGTCGAGGAGCGTGCCCGCCCGGCGACCCAGTTCAAGCCCGAGGTTGCGTCGCTCAACATGGGGACCATGAACTTCGGCCTCTATCAGATGCTCAATCGCTTCAAAGAGTTTAAATTTGATTGGGAACGGGAATATCTGGAAGGATCGAAAACCGGGTTTTTCAAGAATACCTTTGCCGATATCGAATACATCCTCACCCAGTGCGCCGAAAACGGTACGCGTTTCGAGGTCGAGTGCTACGACATCGGTCATCTCTACACGCTCGCGCATATGGCCGACCGCCAAATCATCAAACCGCCGTTTTTCGTGCAGTCGGTGTTCGGTTTGCTCGGCGGGATTGGCGCCCACGAAGAAGACGTCATGCATATGAGGCGGACGGCGGATCGTCTGTTCGGCGACGACTATCGCTGGAGCGTTCTGGCCGCCGGGCGCCATCAAATGCGTATCGCGGCCATCTCCGCCGCGATCGGCGGCAATGTCCGCGTCGGCCTTGAAGATTCGCTCTGGGCGGGCCGGGGCAAGCTTGCCGAAAGCAATGCCGAGCAAGTCCGTATGGTTCGCCAAATTATCGAAGGGCTCGGCCGCGAAATCGCCACGCCCGACGAAGCACGCGAGATCCTCGCCCTCAAAGGTGGCGATCAAACCGCTTTCTGAGCGACCTTGCCCATGACGATAGGCCGAACGCCTGGTTTGAAAGATCGGACGCCAACAAACTGCATCAATTCCGCGCGCGCGCCGATCTGGCACACTCTGTATCAGAGTGTGTTTTTTGAACACCGTAGCGCGCGCCGTCGATCGTGCTGACATGGGATGAGAAACGCGCCGGTGCCACGCGTCCATAGGTGACCGCAAAATGACCGACAAACCGATCAGCCGGTATCCGGTACCCGACATCAATGAACTCCCCGACGACATCAAGGCGCTCGTGCTTGATGTTCAAGTAAAGGCGGGCTTCGTCCCGAACGTGTTTTTGGCGCTCGCCCACCGCCCGGACGAATTCCGCGCTTTCATGGCCTACCACGACGCGCTGATGGAACGGGAAGGCGGTCTAAGTCCGGCCGACCGGGAAATGATCGTGGTCGTAACCTCCAACGATAATGGCTGCCAATATTGCGTTGTCGCCCACGGCGCGATCCTTCGCGTGCGAGCCAAGAATCCGACGATCGCCGATCAGGTCGCGGTCAACTACCGCAAGGCCGACATCACGCCTCGGCAAAAGGCCATGCTGGATTTCGCCATGAAGGTCTCAAACGATGCGCGGTCCATCGCCGACGCGGATTTTGAAACGTTGCGCCACCACGGATTTTCCGACGAAGACATTTGGGACATCGCCGGCATCACGGCCTTCTTCGGACTATCCAATCGCATGGCGAATTTCATGTCGATGCGCCCGAATGACGAATTCTACATGCTGGGCCGCACATAGGCGTCCGTCCCGCATCGGGGCGCCTCTCGTCGAACGAACCCAACGAACAATCTTTATCGCGAAGACGGCAAGAGCCATCGCGTGGAGCACCGACGCGATGCCACCGCAACTTTCGGCCTGAGTTTCTTGGATGGTGGTGGTGGAGCCGAGGGGAATCGAACCCCTGACCTCGACATTGCGAACGTCGCGCTCTCCCAACTGAGCTACGGCCCCACACAACGCTTGTGGCCGACGGCGAGGCCGCGCCGGATGCCCGCACTCAAAGTTGGCACCGTGCGCCGCCGTGTCCGGATCGGGACTGGCCGTGGCGGGCGCATGTTATATACTGCGCCCCAGCGAGCGACAATCCCTTCCCACGGCGAATACGGCCGATCTTCCATGTACAATCTGTTCCAATTCATCGACTGGCTGATCAGCGCCTATATTTGGATCATCATCATCCAGGCGATCATGAGTTGGTTGATCGCGTTCAACGTGATCAACACGCACAATCGGTTCATTTACGCGGTCGGCAACGCGCTGTATCAGCTGACCGAACCCGTTGTGGGGCGCGTGCGACGCTTCCTGCCGGTGGCTGGCGGCATCGATTTTTCGCCGTTGGTGGTGATCATCGGCTTGTTCTTTGTGCGGGCGGTCGTGCTTCCCGCAATCGACGGCGCTTTGACCGGATAGCACCTAAGCCAGGGCCGCTTAAGCGGCGTGGCACCGTCCCCTATCAGACGACCGTATACGGACTTGCGCTCGCGCGCCGATTGACGCCCAAAGGGCGGATGCAATCGGATCGACGGCGTTAGGACCGATTCGGACAGGCGCGCCCGGCTTTCCGTCCGCGTCGACCGGATTATCCGCGACGGCGATTGAGCGTGCGAAGACGCAGCGAGTTCAGCCGAATGAAGCCCTCGGCGTCTTTCTGGTCATAAACCTGATCCGCCTCGAAGGTCACCGTCGCCTCGTCGTACAGGCTATGCGGCGATTTCCGGCCTTCGACGATGACATTGCCCTTGTAGAGACGCAACCGAACGGTGCCGGTGACATGGGTTTGCGTCGCGTCAATCGCCGCTTGCATCATCTCGCGTTCGGGCGAAAACCAATAGCCGTTGTAGACGAGCGCGGCGTAGCGCGGCATCAGTTCGTCCTTGAAATGCGCCTGTTCGCGGTCAAGGCAGATGCTCTCGATGGCGCGATGCGCAACGAGCAGGATCGTGCCGCCCGGCGTTTCGTAAACGCCGCGCGATTTCATGCCGACATAGCGGCTTTCGACAATATCGATGCGGCCGATGCCGTTCGCGCCCGCAACTTCGTTCAGGCGCGTCAGCAATGCGGCGGGACTCAATTTTTCGCCGTCGACCGCCACCGGATCGCCGGCCTCGAAGTCGATCTCGATCACCGTCGGCGTATCAGGCGCGGCTTCAGGCGAGACCGAGCGGGTGAACATGTCCTCATCCGGGCCGACCCACGGATCCTCAAGCGCTTTGCCCTCATAGGAAATGTGCAACAGATTGGCGTCGGTTGAATAAGGCGCTTCGCCGCGTTTGTCGGTCGGCACGGGAATCTGGTGCGCCTCCGCGTAAGCGATCAATTTGCTGCGCGAATCCAAGTCCCATTCGCGCCACGGCGCGATCACGCGGATATCCGGATTGAGCGCGTAGTAGCCGAGTTCGAAGCGGACTTGGTCATTGCCCTTGCCGGTGGCGCCGTGCGACACCGCGTCCGCGCCGACTTCCGCCGCGATTTCGATTTGCCGTTTGGCGATCAGGGGTCGCGCGATTGAGGTGCCGAGAAGGTAAGTCCCTTCGTACACCGCGTTCGCGCGAAACATGGGGAACACATAGTCGCGCACGAATTCTTCGCGCAGGTCCTCGATATAGATTTCCTTGATACCGTGCATTTCGGCTTTGGCGCGCGCCGGTTCCAGCTCTTCGCCTTGCCCCAAATCGGCGGTAAACGTCACCACCTCGCAGCGATAGGTCTCCTGCAACCAGCGCAGGATCACGGACGTATCGAGACCGCCGGAATAGGCGAGCACAACTTTCTTCACTGACTCGGGCATGGGCGCCCCCTCCTCCGCGGGCCGAGTGCGCATAGCCGGGCACGCCAGGTGTGTCAACGGCGCACATGAAGCGGCCGAACTATATTGAGAGGCGACGGATACGGGCCGCCCGGCGAGAGGCCGGTCAATGCGAGCGGACAGGATGACGGGGAGCGGACACGGATTGGCGGGCGCCATCACGGCAGCAACCGCCTGGATGATGGCCCGACCCTGGCTGATTTGGTGGCCAGGCGGCGTGGCGATCATGTTGCTCGCAGCCATCCCGTTCGCGACTGACCTAATCGTCTTGAACCGCGCCACGGTGGATTTCACTTATCCGCTGGACACCGCGCTTCGTTGGGCCTACGGCCATTGGCCGCATCGGGATTATCAGACACCCGTCGGTATCGCTTATTGGGCCTTACAGGGGGCCGCCGGCGCGATGCTGTCGCTCAGTGCCAAGGCGATCTTTCTCGCCAACCTCATGGCGGCCTTGGTGATAGGCCTCGCCGGCACTGTGCTGATTCGCCGGCGGCTTGCGGCGAGCCATGCAACGCTCCTGATAATTGGGTTGCTGGGGCTGGTGCTGTCGCCACGTATGTTTGGAGATCCGGCAGGCCTGATTTCCTATTTGGCGCCCTACAACAAGACGGGCCTGGCAATACTGGGCTTTCTCCTGGTCGCCTACTTCGTGCCGCCTCGTGACGGTGTGCGTGGCGTGGGGATTGGTCTAGAAACGATCGTCGCCGGGTTGCTGATCACCTGGTTGATTTACCTGAAGCTGAATTTCGCGGCGCTGGCCGTGGTCGGTGCCATCGCCGCGCTCTATTTTGCGCCGGCGAACCGTAACATCGCCGTCGGGTCGATCCTCTTGGCGAGCGTTGCAGCGGCGGCTATCGCGGCCATGACTGGGATTGCCGGTGCCTATATGAGCGACATTCGCACAGTCGCGGAAGTTGGCGATGTGTTTCGACCGACCAAACTGGTCGCGGACCTGATCGGCAGTGTCACGACGCTCGTACTGTTCGCGGTCGCCTTAATCGCGTACCGACTCTCGAGCAATGCGGCGATTGGCGCGCGCCGACGCAATCTTGTCATAGCCTTCGGGCTAATCGGAGCCTGCATCGCCGCGATGAATCAAGTCCACGGCAACGCACTTCCCATTGCCTTCGTTGCCATCATCGTTTTGTCCGAACGGGCGCTGCGTGAGGCGTCTAGGCCCCACCTATCGCTTGCACCGCATGTCGTGCCGTGGTTCGCAGCGCTTTTACTTGTCCTACTACCGATAACGAAAGATTTGAGAACGCTTGGCACATACATCTCGGACCAAGAAGCTGCCCGCGCGATTCCTTTTTGCACGGCCGCAGACGTTCCTGCATGCACTGTTGCATACGCCTATTTCGACGCACACGCACTAGACACTCTGTCGCCATTTCCGAATCCAGTCCTTCGCACGACGCCCGCTGCGGACTCTGATATTGCCGCGCAAGTCGCACAATCCATGACAATTGAACAGCATCTCGACCAGTGCCAAGGCGCACCGCTGTGCGCGCTTTGGTCCGTCTACGACGAACTATATGCGCTCCTCAATCTGGTCATGAGGGCCAACGATCGACCCTACTTGCTCGGATTCATGAATCCGATTCCCTATTACTATGGCGTGGAACCACCGAAATTCGTGCCGGCCTGGATTGACATGGGACGGACACTTTCCGCGGCCGCCCATCCCGATGCCACAACCATGTTCTCGGACGTCACGCTCTTGATCGTGCCGAAGACGGAACTCGCGCAGGACTATCGGCCCGGCTTGTTCGCCATCTATGAAAATGACATTCGGACACAGTTCGCCGTCGTCGCGGAGACCGAGAGTTGGTCGATCTGGCGTAGAACGCCGTAGCAACGGCAAAGAGCACGCCGGAGTCGATCAACGCCAACGAACCGTCTAATCTCCGCCACAAAACAACCCACCAGGGGGCTAGATTGGCGGAAATCGGCCAAATCACACCGAGCACCGACCGGGCGAACGCTTCCAAAACCGACGTGCCGCGACTATCGGACGCGCTGACTTTCGCCTGGGTGATCTTAGTGGTCGTCGGCCTGGGCGCGCCGCCGCTGCTGTTCGGCACGGTGACGCTTGGCGATGGTTGGACCATCTTCGCACCAGCCATGGAAGCTGGCCTTCGATGGTCATTCGATCAACTCCCGCATATCGACTACCACACACAAACCGGCCCGGCTTATTGGCTCGCGCATGGCATCGGGGCCGAGATCGTCGGGCTTCAACCGAAATCCGTGCTCGTCACAAATCTGCTTTCGGCCGTACCGATCCTTTTGACCGGATTGTACCTGACCAGGCCCAGGGGATCCGGCCTGATGAGCGCCGTGTTCTTGACTGGTGTTGCTCTGCTCCTGCTTTCGTTGCGTCCATTCGGCGAGGCCGGCGGCACAATCGGCCACATTGGCGGGCCCGACCGCACGGCTTTGGCGATCGCGGCCATATTGTTCGTCACGTTTTTTCTTGAGCCAAGAACCGAGCGCCGACCACTCGGCGCGGCCCTCGAATCAATCCTGGTGGCCGCCTTGGTCGTCTGGCTGGTTTTCCTTGACGCTTATATCGCCGCTATCGTGGTCTTGAGCGGCATCGTCGCCTTGGCGTTTCCGTCAGCCAGTCGCGGGGCGATCCTAGAGGGAATGACCTTCGCCGCGCTGGCCTGCGTCGGCCTCGGATTCCTTTACGGTGTCGGCCTGCCTTACCTCAGCGACATCAAAGCCGGGGTGGCCGCCGCGCCTTTGTTTCGGGTCGAGTCATTCGTTGAGCAGATACAAGCCAATGCCATTCCGCTCGCGGTCGTCATCGTCGCGCTCGGCCTGGCTGTGCTGATCAATATCAAGAACCAACGGTTTCGCTCCGATACTATCGGCGTCACGGTCGTTTTGGTGCTCGCCGGCATGCTTGCCATCAACCGCATCGATACCGGTGTCATGCCGTTCACGTTCACCATTCTTATCGTTCTGGCTGCGCGCTCTTACCTGAACCTGCGCAAAAACAGTCAAAAATCCGTCTTTCGGATGCTCGGAAAAATCGTACCGGCGTATCTTCCGGCTTTGATCGCGGCGCTGATCTTCGTCGCGCTGCAGGCACAAGCCGACATTGCGACCCTTACACGCTACGTCGAAATACAGCGCGCGCCCGACAGCGCAAATCTGTGCGAGGCCGTGGACGTCCCGATTTGCACGCTTCGAATGACCGGCCGCGATGACATGAATGGCCATCTCTTCCCGAGCCCAGTCATGGCAACTGGTGAGACCGCCGCCGGTGACCCTTCGCCCACCGTCTCACAAGCCCCTGTTTGCGCCGCCGATGCCGACTGCCCGGCACAGTCCGCATTTGCCGAACTGGTAAGCCAACTAAATATGGTGATTCAATCGGAAGACCGGCCAATGCTCTTAGGCGTGACAAATCCGCTCCCGTACGTTTACGGCGTTACACCGCCCCGCCAAACCTATTCGGTTCTGGCACCCGGCCGGACCATTTCGCTCAAGCAACATCCAAGCGCTGATTGGCTGTTCTCCGATGTCTCACTTCTCGCGGCGCCGAAATCGGCTACGAATCCGTACTACAATGTAGAAATACTGCGCCTCTACGAAGGCGGTATGACACGCATGTTCGACGTGGTTGCGGAAACCGACATGTGGACAATCCTTCGCCGGAAGCCAATCAGCTAGGCCGGAAAGATCCGTCTTCGAAGCGTTCAAGCAAATGATTTATGCCATGCCCCTTTAGGTGGCGCGCGACCTCGTGGCGCACCAAGTCGAAATCGACGCCCGCTTCCAGAACCCAGTCGTCGATGACCGCCGACTCCGCGCGCTGACGGTTCGACCAAAGCCGGGAAACCACGACAAATCCGTGCTCCCGCGCGCCGACCGAGACAATCAATAGGAAACCGCGTGACGGTGCGGTGACGAATTCGCTTAGCGTCACCGCGATAAATGGCGGTGTGTCGTTCGGCCGGTGCGACAGGCACCAAGCCTCCAATTGCGGCAAGTCGTCCGGCCCCGCCTCCCGCAAACGGAGCGGCGCATCCATTTCCTCAGACAATTTTTCGAATGACTTTCTGTCGTTCTAACACGGCCAAGACAGACTGGAGCGCACGTGACGAGTCGGCGGTTAGTTCGGCAATGTTCGCGTAGACTCACCGCGCGCCCGCTCGCTCTCGCTCTTTAATTGGCCACACGCCGCCATGATGTCGCGTCCGCGCGGGACGCGCACCGGCGACGAATATCCGGCATCATTCACAATTTCGGCGAAGGCACGGATGCGATTGTTGCTCGAGCACTCATAGGAAACGCCCGGCCAAGCATTGAATGGGATTAGATTAATCTTTGCCGGAATGCCTTTAATCAAGCGTACCAGCTCGCGCGCGTCGGCGTCGGAATCGTTGACGTCTTTCAGCATGACATATTCGAAGGTGATGCGCCGCGCATTGTTCGCCGCTGGATAGGTCTTGCACGCCTCCAATAGTTCCGCGATCGGATGTTTCCGGTTGATCGGCACCAAGACATCACGCAGATCATCGCGCACCGCATGCAGCGACACCGCGAGATTGACCGCCAGTTCGCGCCCGCAGCGCTCAATCATCGGCACGACGCCCGAGGTCGAGAGCGTGATCCGCCGGCGCGACATGGCAATGCCCTCCGGATCCATGAAGATGCGAAGCGCGGTCGCGACATTGTCGTAATTGTAGAACGGCTCGCCCATGCCCATCATGACCACATTGGAAATCATGCGGTCTTCGCTGGAGTTCGGCCATTCGCCAACCGTGTCGCGCGCGACCATCATTTGGCCGACGATTTCACCCGCCGTCAGATTGCGCACCAGTTTCTGCGTTCCCGTGTGGCAGAACGAACAGGTCAGCGTGCAGCCGACTTGTGAGGAAACGCACAGCGCGCCCCGATCATCTTCGGGGATATGGACGCATTCCACCTCGCGGCCATCGTCGAACCGCACGAGCCATTTGCGCGTTGTATCCTCCGATAGCTGAAGCGCTGTGACATCCGGCCGGTCAATGCGGAACATTTGAGCGAGGTCGGCCCGCAGACTTTTCGGGATGTTCGCCATATCGTCGAAGCGCCGCGCACCGCGATGATAGATCCAGTGCCACATTTGCTTGGCACGAAACGGCTTCTCGCCGATCGCCGCGATTTCAGCCGCAAAGTCTTCGCGTGAGAGGCCAATCAGCGGACGGCGCTGATCCGCCGTCGCCGCGCCATCGGCCATCACTGTTGACGTCGCGGCGCCCGGCATCAGCTATTTCCCGCAAGCCTGGGTGATCGCACGACGTGCTGCGATGAAGCCCAGCAAGGAATAGGTGTCGGTGGTCAGGGTCCCGCGCGACGATGTGCCCTGAACGATCATCTTTGAGCCCTTGGCCATCGCCGTCACGAGTTCCTTATCACTATTCTCATCGTAGGCCCACGCGGTCTGGCCGTCCGTAAACAAAGTGTAGGACTTGCCGTCGACATCCACATCGACTTCGCTCGCTTCCTTGAACGGATAGCCGGCCTCGAAGCTCACCACATCCGGCACGGTATCGCCCTCGCGGCGGGTGACTTGAACGTAAACCGGGCCACGGCGTGTATAGTCGCCTTCGCTCTTGGTTGGCTGGGTCACCATGTAGCAGATCTTTCTGTCGTTCTCGACATACGCCACCGCGTACCAATCACGGAAGCGTCCAAGCGCTTCGTCATCGGTCGCCGCCATCACGTCGGCGAACGGGATTAAAGCCAAAAGCATCGCGCCTATCGCAAGTCTCATCAATTCCGCACCCTTTTGTCGTAAGCTTAGCCACCCAAGTGACTCATCTTCGAGCCATGGACATGCACGGGCGCATCGGACGCGCCACCGTGCGCAGTCACCGGCCGTTCCGCAAACCGGCCGAGGCTGATCATGCGATCGTACATCACAACCGCCCCGGCGCTGGCCAAATTGATACAAAATTTTGTCGGAATCTTGACCACGAATTCACAACGCTTGATGACATCGGGGCTGAGCGCGCCGCGCTCCGGCCCAAACACATAGGCCGCTTGCTTGGGATGGCGAAAGCTCGGCAAATCGACCGCGTCATCGGTCAGTTCCACGCCGATCAACTGGCAGCCGCTCGGCAAATCCAATTCCGCCGGGTCATCATAGCTGTAGGTCGGCAACGAGGCGCTCGCCACGGACGTGTCGGAACGCGCGCGCAGGCGCGAATAATCGGCGTTTATCGTGAACAAAAATGACGCCCCGAAGGCGTGCGCCGAACGGAACAGATTGCCGAGGTTCATCGGCTTTGATATCCGTTCGACCCCAACGCCGAAATAGCCTTTCAATTGGTCTGGCATATGCCCAAACATACCGGTTTGCGGCCGCGCCCGGCCGTCGATCCATAGGGAGATAAACTGTGCGGGCCGTGCTTTGCAAGGAATTGGGTGGACCGGAGACGCTTGTGGTGGAGGACGTGCCATCCCCGCCCCTTGGCGCCGGGCAGGTCCGCATGGATATCCACGCCGCCGGCCTAAATTTCGCCGATTCATTGGTCATTCAGGGCAAATATCAAGAACGGCAAGAGCCGCCCTTCACGCCCGGCATGGAAATCTCCGGTGTGGTGACCGAAATCGGCGACGGCGTCGATCACCTGGCCGTCGGCAACAAAGCCATCGCCATGTGCGGTGTCGGCGGCTATGCGGAGGAAATTGTTACGGATGCGGATTGGGTGCTACCCGTGCCCGACCATGTCGACATGGTCCAAGCGGCCGGCTTTCCCGTGGCCTATGGCACCTCTCACCTCGCGCTCGAGCACCGCGCTCACCTAAAAGAAGGCGAGGTCTTGCTGGTTCTCGGCGCATCGGGGGGCGTCGGATTGACCGCGGTCGAGATCGGAAAGGCGATGGGTGCGACCGTGATCGCCGCCGCGTCGAGTCCCGAAAAGCTTGATGTCGCGCGCCAATATGGCGCCGATTACGGCATCGACTACACCAAAGAAGATATCCGCGATCGGGTGAAGGAACTGACCGGGGGCGCTGACGTGGTCTACGATCCGGTCGGCGGCGACGCCTTTCAACAGGCGCTTCGGAGCATCAATTGGGAAGGCCGGATCATCATTATCGGCTTCGCCAGCGGCACCATCCAGCAGGTCCCGTCCAACTACATCCTGCTCAAGAACTGCTCGGTGATGGGAGCCCTGTGGGGCGCTTACCGACGGCGCGATCCAGCGACGATGCGAAAATCAATGGATACGCTGATCCAGTGGTTCGCGGACGGCAAACTGAAGCCGCATTCCTCGCACCAACTGCCGCTCGAGAAGGCTGGCGAGGCACTGCAACTCCTGATCGACCGAAAATCCACCGGCAAGGTCGTGCTCACCACCGGCAGAGGATGAACTTTTTACCGGTGTCACCCCCAACCCGACCTTGCCCCATCAAGGGGGCCGGAGAAGATGGCGAACACAGAGTGACACAGGAGCGCGACGCAACGACATACGGTCCAAACGGAATCTCCAAAAAGGCTGCGAAGTCCGATGGAAACGCCCGCCCCCTTGATGGGGGAGGGTCTGGGTGGGGGTGAACGGCTTTGGCCACGCATGACGATGAAACAGTCCGGGCACAATACGAAGCCTATCCCTACCCGGCCCGAGACCCGGCCGATGAAGCGAAGAGATTGGTCACCGGCTCGCCGAGCCACCTCGCCGAAATCAATCACTATCTGTTCGCTGGCGCGCGCGATTTCGGGCCGGGCGGACCGCCGTTCCGGGCACTGATCGCCGGCGGCGGCACCGGCGACGGCGCGATCATGCTGGCGCAACATCTTGCCGATGCCGGCGGCGACGCAGAAGTTGTTCACCTCGACATTTCGCGCGCATCCGCCGACATTGCGCGGGCGCGCGCCAAGGCACGCAAGCTCACAAATCTTCGATTCGAACAGGGCTCCCTGCTCGACCTTGAGACCCTCGGACTCGGCAGCTTTGACTACATCGATTGTTGCGGTGTCTTGCACCATCTCGATGATCCGGAAACGGGGCTGAAATCCCTTGCCGCGTCGCTGAACGACCAAGGCGGCATGGGCCTGATGGTGTATGCGGACCTCGGCCGCACGGGCGTCTACCACATTCAAGACGCGCTGCGCATACTGACTGCCGGCGATGCGCCGTCCGCGCAATTAGAGTCCGCGCGAACGTTGCTCGCCGACTTGCCTGAGACAAACTGGCTGAAACGGAACCCCTGGGTCGCGGATCACCTTCACGGGGACGACGCCGGATTATTCGATCTTCTGCTCCACAGCCGGGACCGCGCCTATCGTGTCCGCGATATTTTTGCGCTCACGACAGCGGCCGACCTTTCGGTCACCGCGTTTATCGAACCGGCGCGCTACGATCCGGAGACTTATTTGCGAGACGATGCACTGATAGATCGGGCACGCAAGCTCGATTGGCCCGACGCCTGTGCCCTCGCTGAGTTATTGGCGGGGTCGATCAAGCGCCATGTGTTCTACGTGGCGAAAGGCGACGCCGAAAACCGCGTCGCCGCGCCTGATAGCCCGAATGCCATTCCCGTCTTACGAGATGGCGACGGTCAAAATCTGGCGCAGGGCTTAGCCGCGACACGGCGCCTTAACGCAGATTTAGAAGGACTATCGGTTAGCTATGCACTCGATAAACGCGCGCCCGCGATTTTGTCGCGCGTCGACGGAAAACGGAACTTAGCCGATATTCATGCGGCCCTGACCATGGATGTCACCTGGGAAGACTTCAAAGCCGCGTTCGATGACCTTTATGCCAAGCTGAACGGCATCAATGTCATGCTGTTGCGGACTCCATCAGCCTAAAGCCCACGCAAATAATATATCAGGTCAAGTGGCGGCGGTTCTGACCCGGTTTCACTCAATAAGGCATGCGCCTGCCCACGATGGTGCGTTTGATGATTGAAAAGGTGTGCCAAAATCGTCGACACAGTCCGCGCGTCGCCACCACCGATCATGGATTGATAAGAAACCGTCCGCGCCAACCCCGCCTCGTCGAGACGTTCGACGAACGCAAGTATGCGCGCGTCCTCCGCTTGCCGCGCCGGGCGCAACGCATCCAACGTTGGAAAGAGTTCCTGATCTAAAGCCGACGGCGTTTCGCCTTCATCGGTTAACCGTCTCATCCAGGCACGGTCGCCAACAAGAATATGGTTGAGCGTGCCGTGAATACTGCCGAAGAATGCCGCGTCGCGGGTCGCGAAGTAGTCTTCCTCCGACAAGCCGGCACAGGCTTCGTAAAGGCGCGCATTCGCCCAAGCATTGTACCGGGCAAAGGTGAGAAAATGGTCCGTCTGGGCGCTCACGCCGGGGCGGGCAGTTCGGGCGCCACGGCGAATTCGGCCTGCGTGCGCGCCTCGATTTCGTCGAGGGACACGTCAGAGGCAATTTCCGCCAGACGCATCTTGCCCTTTTCGATTTCGAAAACACCGAGCTCGGTGATCACCAAATCAACAACGCCCTTGCCGGTCAAAGGCAGTGCACACTCTTTCAGAAGCTTGGGCGATCCGTCTTTCGCATTGTGGTCCATCAACACCACCACGCGTTTGACCCCGGCGACCAGGTCCATGGCACCGCCCATGCCTTTGACCATCTTTCCCGGGATCATCCAGTTCGCCAGGTCTCCGTTGCCGGCCACCTGAAGCGCGCCGAGTATCGACAAATCGATGTGGCCGCCGCGGATCATGGCGAAAGATGTCGCGCTATCGAAATAGATCGATTCCGGCAGTTCAGAAATGGTTTGCTTGCCGGCATTGATGAGATCTGGATCGACCTCATTCTCGCGCGGGAACGGGCCCATGCCGAGCATGCCGTTCTCGCTTTGCAACATGACGTGCTTGTCGTCCGGCACATAGTTGGCCACCAAGGTCGGCATGCCGATCCCGAGATTGACGTAGAATCCATCTTCCAATTCGTCCGCCGCGCGGCGGCACATGTCTTCGCGCGTCCAAGCCATTTTATGGTCTCCTTACCGCCCGCTTATTCGGTCAAGGTCAGGCGTTCGATGCGCTTTTCGTAAGCCGCGCCTTCTATGACGCGCTGTACGAAAATGCCCGATGTGTGCACATGATCCGGATCCAATTGCCCGACGTCGACCAGATCCTCGACTTCGGCCACCGTCACTTTGCCGGCCATCGCCATGGGTGGATTGAAATTGCGCGCGGTCTTTCGATAGACCAGATTGCCGTCTCGATCCCCTTTCCAAGCCTTCACGATGGCAAGATCCGCGACCAATCCGGTCTCCATGACATAGGTCTCGCCGTCGAAGTCGCGGGTTTCCTTGCCCTCAGCGACGACCGTGCCGACCCCGGTCTTGGTGTAGAACGCCGGAATGCCGGCGCCACCCGCACGGCATCGTTCGGCCAAGGTGCCTTGAGGATTGAATTCGAGCTCCAAATCGCCGTCGAGATACTGCTTCTCGAACAGCTTGTTCTCGCCGACGTAGGACGAGACCATTTTCTTGATTTGCCGTGTTTGCAGCAACAAGCCGAGGCCAAAGTCGTCAACACCGCAATTGTTGCTGATGACCGTGATCTCGTTCACGCCGGACGCGCGTAGCGCCAGGATCAAATTTTCCGGAATACCGCACAGGCCGAAGCCGCCGGCCATTATCGTCATGCCGTCGTGCAACACGCCGTCGAGCGCCGCCGTGGCGTCTTCAAAAACTTTACTCATGTGTGAATTCGCAGCTTTGAAAGGGAGGTTCGGGTGCCGGAAAATTCAGCTGGAGGCCCGCAGTGTTTAGGACTCGTCCGTCTTACTTGCATATTCGTCCATCATCGCGGTGATTTGACCGAGCAGCTCATGCATCGCGGATAAGAACATGGATTGGTGCTCGATGGCTTGGCGATAATTCGGTGTATTGTCAGCGTCGAGCGCGAAAAAAGTGACCAAATCAACCTGGTTCTCGGTGTCGCTTAGCCAGGTGGAAAAGTCGCCCAATTTGAGCAGGTCTTCATGAAATGCGTGCCAGCGATTGAACGCATCGACCGTCTGTCGTTCGAAATCCTGATATTGCGTATCGACATCGTTGCCAGTGTCTTCAGTCACGGGCCATCTCCCCACATCTGCCATGGCGCGGCGGGCCCCGGCCGCACGCGCCCCTGAGTGCGCCTCCGATGGCGCGCAATGTTATACAAAAATGTGGGTATAGCGACCAATTTGATGCGGAAACGGCGTGTGAACGTCGAAAAACCGCTTGCGGCAACGCGCGCCACATAATTTGCGCGCTACTGCAACGCGAAATCCACCCCTGACAGCCACATCCGCCGCCGATAGTCTCCGGCCATGGCGTTCTCCCCTGTCCGAGCCGGCGGATTTATCGCCGATCGCTTCAATCAAGCACCTGACACCCTGCGCGGCGCGCTTTGGATGATCCTGGCGTGCGCGTGTTTTTCGTCGATGAACGGCATCGTTCGTCACCTGGGACAAGACTTGCCGACGTTGGTCCTGGTGTTCTTTCGCTGCTTCTTTGGCCTGATCGCCTTGTTGCCTTGGGTGCTCAAGTCAGGCCTGGCGTCACTGCGCACGTCGCGCCCAATTCTGCATCTGACACGCGTCATTATCGCGTTCGTCGCCATGTATGCCTGGTTCTACGCCCTGACCAAGATGCCTTTGGCCGAGGCGACAGCGTTGAGTTTTGTCATGCCGCTGTTTGCGACGATCGCCGCCGTCTTGTTTCTTGGCGAGGTGATGCGCGCGCGGCGCTGGTCGGCCACGATCATCGGCTTTGCCGGCGCGATGATTATCTTGCGCCCTGGCCTCATCGAGATCACGGAGGCGGCGCTTTTGGTCTTGTTCTCGACCGTTTTGATGGCGGGTAGCCAGACCATCGTTAAACTGCTGTCTCGCACCGAGCACCCCAACGCCATCGTGTTTTGGATCATTTTTTTGATGATGCCGGTATCGTTGGTGCCGGCGCTGTTTGTCTGGCAAACCCCAAATCTGGAGCAATTCGCTTGGTTGATCGGGCTTGGTGTGGTCGCCACCTTGGGCCACCAAAGCATGGCGCGCAGCCTCGCGTCGACCGACGCAACCGCGGTCTATCCGCTCGATTTCACGCGCCTAATATTCGCGACGCTGATCGGCTATTTCGCGTTTTCCGAACTGCCGGATCTGTGGACGTGGGTCGGCGCCGCCGTGATCATGACCAGTTCGATCTACATTGCGCACCGCGAGGCATCACTGCGGCGCGCGGCTCGGATTGCCGGCGACAAAACCGACGACGGCGAGGCAAATCAGAACAAGGACCGTGAGGGGCTTGCGTAGTTTCGTGTACCAGGCCGGCGCGAGGCCTTTTTTGACGGCCTGGATGTCGACCATGAACACGCCGACATAGGCGACGGCAAGCACCGCGACCCGGTGGACAGGGTCGATCAACCCATACGAAACCCATCCGAGCAAGGCCGGCACGACGCTCAAGCCGTACCAACTCCATTCAACACGGTCGCCCGCCAGAGCGAGCCCCCAATGCACGGCGCCCAAGAACGCGAGGATCAAGCTCGCGTAGCTCATTAGGTAAAAGTAGGTCGTCAATTCGACCGGTTCTGATCCCAGGACCATCGCCGTAGCGCCACCAACGAACGGCAATGCCCCCGCCCACCCCAACGCGAGCGCCGGAATGGGCACGTTCATAAAACGATTGGGTTGGGACATCCGCTTATCGCGGCAAATCGTCCAAGGCGCGCGCGAGTGTGATGTCGCGGGTGCTTACGCCATCCACGTCGTGGCTAGCCAGCGTGACGTCGACGCGGTTGTAGACATTGAACCATTCCGGATGGTGGTCGAGCTTCTCCGCCATCATCGCGACCCGCGCCATCCAGCCGAACGCGGCGCTGAAATCCTTGAACTCATAGCTTTTTGTGATGGCATCGCGGCCCTCGACCATCGACCAGGAATCGAGGCTGGCGACCGCATCCTGAAGCTCCTTGCCGGTCAATCTGTCAGACATGGCTGCTCGCTCTCACTTGCGTGGTCTCGGGGAACAATGAATAGACCGCTGCTTATCTAGACATCATCCGCAGCCGGTTCCAGCCGTTTGCGCTTGAGTTTGCGGACCAATATCAACAAGGGAATGATATCGAGCACCAAAAGAACCACGAACACCGTGAGGCTGAGGGGCTGCTGGAGAATCGGCAAAACAACGTCGAAATAAAGCGTCGGATCCTCCGGGTTGGGGTCGAGCCGCTTTTCGACCAAGGCCTGCAGGCCGACCAAGCTGTTGGCGTCCCACTGATACCACGCTTCCGCGGTCGACTTGCCGTCGACGACAAAATGCACCACGGCGGCGATAATCCCGTTCGCGACCAGGACGCCAAACAGGAACATGCCGACACTCGGCAGACCGCCGCGCGCGGCGGGAGGTGGTGAAGTTGGTTCGGCCAAGGACTCCGCTCCCACGGTCATAGCCAGGATGGATGAGACCTTACAGAACTGTGACCGCGCCGCAAGGCCGTCGCCACCTTTGCCACGCTGCACGCCATCGCTATACTGCGCCGCCCTGCGGAGGGGTGGCCGAGTGGCTGAAGGCGCACGCTTGGAAAGCGTGTATGCGGGAAACCGTATCGAGGGTTCGAATCCCTCTCCCTCCGCCAAATATTTGGCTAACACACGGAAAAATAACTCAAAAAATTCGTGTCATTAAATCTGGCGACGAAATTTCCCCAAACAAATTTTCATGGCGCGGCGCTGATACTCCGCGACTGAAAAGCAAAGATCTGATCCAAATTCCTGCCATGTCGCGGTGCCGGAGGTGCTCTCCGAGTCAAAGGTGCTGCTATTGCTTCGGCAACGCTCTCATGGCGAGAAGCGGTTGGGACCACTCCATGGCGGGTACACGGTACGTCGTCAGGAGGCGCACCTCTTTGCAATTGACTGTGGTGCACGACGTATTTTCTGAGTCGGACACGCACTGAGTGTTTGCGTAATGGTATAACATCCCATACAATAGCCACGATACTTTGAACCGAGTATCCACATTTGAACACTTCCTCCCAAGGGAAGTACGGCCCCGTGGTGACGACCATGGGGCCTTTGTCTGTTTCGGACGGCGATGCTGTTCCCGGCTGAGCATTGCGCGGACCGCGGGCGGCTCCAGGCAAGACACAAAAATTGCTTCACCTTGAAGCGAAACTGAGGTGTCTCACTCCTTGGCGTTCCGGCAACGCGCGCAGATTCCCCGCAATTCAATCGTGGATTTGCTCGGCGTGAAATCGTTTCCCCGCGCGATGGAATTTATGCGCGACGTTAGTCTGTCGTCCGTGATTTCCGAGACTTGGTTGCACTGGTGGCAAATCGTAAAGGCAACCGTCGTATGCGGATCGCCGGTGGGATTGCGGCAGGCCAGGAAGGCATTTAGAGATTCGAGGCGGTGGACCATGCCATACGAAACCAACTGGTCTAGCGCACGATAAACCTGCAACGGTGCGCGCAAGCCGTGCGCGCGCAATCGGTCCAAAATCGCGTAGGCGCTGAGCGGTTCTTCCTCATCCGCCAGGGCGTCCATCACCAGCGCCTGGTTCTTCGTCAAGCTCACGTCGGAATGGTCATGGCGAGCCTTGCTCATATTGCTCCTTGATCTCAGGCGCCGCGAGGAACTCTCCAACGGGAGGGCCTAAGCGGCGAAGCCGACGCCAACGCATCTCGTTGAGTATTTAGGGTCCCAGATCGGGTGTGTGTAGCCCGTGACCACCCTCAATGGCTATGCCTTTGTTCTCCCTCGGAGAGTCTAGGATAGCTTGGACTAGTCCGAATTGAAAATCCGCCGAATCCCTGATCGCCCTAAGCGCGCAAGATCGGCTTTTTGGGGCGAGATTTGAGCCGGAACTGCGTCAGGCCGATTTGATGAGGCGCGCGGAGAACGGGCTAGACAAAGAAGAACACGCATGCTCCATTAACGTGATGTTATAACAGAAAGCTTTCAGGCTTCGGGTTCGCATGAGCAAACGCGGAGAGAAGATGCAGGATGAGGTGCTGGACGTTCTACGCGAGCGCAGTGGCCCCATGTCCGCCTATGACGTCCTTGGCCAATTGCGCCAGGACAAACTGAATCTCGCGCCGCCGACGATCTATCGCGCGCTCTCTTCGCTGACCAACCGTGGCAAAGTTCATCGCCTGGAGTCGCTGAACGCCTTCGTCGCATGCCAATACGACGACCATGAGCACGCTTGGATCATGTCGATTTGCGACAGCTGTGGTGCCGTCAACGAGATTGTCTCTCCCGAATTACTAAACGCGTTGTCCGGTGTCGCGAGCGAATCGGGGTTCTTGTCAACCCGCCATGTCATCGAGATCTATGGTCAATGCGCGGCGTGTAGAGCGATCGAGGCAAAGGCGTGAAAACCCGGCTAGCGACGCAGGCGATCCGCTTGCTCTTGCTCGGCGCTGCCCCCCGGCTTACGGGCGCGGCACTATTGGCGGCGGCACTTTGGGCCGGCTTTTTGTGGGCGACCTACACACCGGGAAGCCTATGACCTACGCCCTCGCTTTCCAGGACCTTACCCTTGGCTATGACCGACATCCGGCTGTCGAACACCTTGGGGTTACGATTGCCGAGGGTAGCCTGACCGCGATCGTTGGTCCCAACGGCGCTGGCAAATCGACTTTGCTCAAGGGCGTCGTCGGTACGCTTGCACCGCTCGAGGGGCAAGTGTCCTTTGGCACGCTCTCGCGCGATGACATCGCCTATCTGCCACAGCAATCGGACATCGACAGATCATTCCCGCTGTCGGTCGTCGAGCTGGTCGCGATGGGGCTGTGGCGCGAGATCGGTGCTTTTGGCGGGATTACCGCTAAATCTCGGAGGCGCATTGCCGAGGCGATCTCGGCGGTGGGGCTGGAAGGTTTTGAGTCGCGCGCCATCGGCGCGCTGTCCGGCGGGCAAGTTCAGCGCGCGCTGTTTGCACGCCTGCTTTTGCAGGACGCCCGGCTGGTGTTGCTCGATGAACCATTCACGGCCATCGACGCGCGCACAACAGCTGATCTGATCGGCATTGTGAAACGCTGGCACGGCGAGGGCCGCACACTGCTCGCCGTGCTGCACGATATCGAAACCGTGCATGCCGAGTTTCCCGAGACGTTGGTGCTCGCGCGAGAGCTTGTCGCGCATGGCCCGACAGCAAAAGTGTTGACCGCTGAGAACCAATTTCGCGCGCGCCAGATGTGCGAGGCCTGCGTCGGCCCGCCTCACACATGCGGCCGGGACGCCGCGTAGGCGTCGCGTAAGCGTAATGTGGGAGCTTTTTGTTCAGCCGTTCGCCGAATTCGGCTTCATGCGCCGTGCGCTCTTGGGCTGCGTCGCGATCTCCGTTGGCGCCACACCGGTCGGTGTGTTTCTGATGTTGCGGCGGATGGGCCTGACCGGCG
>JANQOH010000091.1 GCA_028289725.1 Alphaproteobacteria bacterium | reverse complement strand
GTGTGCAGCGGATTGAGCGATGTCATCGGCTCCTGGAAGATCATCGAAATCTGATTGCCGCGGACGTCGTGCAAGAGCTGCTTTGAGGCGCCGATCAGTTCCTCGCCGCGATAGCGGATACTGCCGTGTGGATGGCTGGCGCGCGGATAGGGCAACAATTGCAGCACCGATAGCGCCGTGACCGACTTGCCGGACCCCGATTCGCCGACCAACGCCACCGTCTCGCCGCGATTGACCGTCAGCGACGCGCCACGGACCGCTTCGAGGTCGCGTCCTTCCACGCGGAAATTGACTGCCAGGTCTTCGATCTCGAGAAGCGGCGCTTCGGTGTTCATGGCGCGTCAGCCAATCGTCTTGCGCGGGTCGAACGCGTCGCGCACGGCCTCGCCAATGAAGACCAACAGTGACAGCATGATGGCGAGCGTGAAGAACCCGGTGAAAGCGAGCCACGGCGCTTGCAGATTGTTTTTGCCCTGGTTCAAAAGCTCGCCGAGCGACGGCGAACCGGGCGGCAAACCGAACCCGAGGAAATCCAACGACGTCAGGATCGTGACCGAACCGGTCAAAATGAACGGCAGGAAGGTGAGCGTCGCGACCATCGCGTTCGGCAATATATGCCGGAACATGATGCCGACATTGTCGACGCCCAAAGCGCGCGCCGCGCGGACAAAATCGAAATTGCGCGCCCGCAGGAATTCCGCGCGGACAACGCCGACCAAACCCATCCAACTAAACAGCAGCATCAGGCCGAGCAGCCACCAGAAATTCGGCTCGACCACGCTGGCGAGGATGATCAGCAAATAGAGGATCGGCAGGCCCGACCAAATCTCGATAAAGCGCTGGAAAATCAAATCGACCCAGCCGCCGAAATAGCCTTGCACCGCGCCGGCGGCGATGCCGATCACGGAGCTGATCAAGGTGAGAACCAGGCCGAACAACACCGATATGCGAAAACCATAGATCAGCCGCGCCGCGACATCGCGCGCTTGATCGTCGGTGCCGAGCCAGTTCATCGCCGAGGGCGGCGCGGGCGCCGGTCGATCGAGGTTGTAATTGATCGTGTCGTAACTGAACGGAATCAATGGCCACGCCATCCAGCCCTTGGCTTCGATCAATTCCTTGACGAACGGATCGCGATAGTCGGCCTCGGTCTCGAAGTCGCCGCCGAAAACCGTCTCGGGATAGGCGTTGAGCACCGGAACGTAGAGCCCGCCATCGAACCAAACGACCAACGGCTTATCGTTGGCGATAAATTCGGCCGGTAGCGTGCAAACGAAAATGGTCAGGAAAATCCAGAGACTCCAAAAACCGCGCCGGTTGCGTTGGAAATTCTGTAACCGCCGCCGATTGAGTCGTGATATCCGAATCCCGAAAAACCGATCCTCGGACAGAGGCGGCGGATGCGCGAGCGCCTCGGCGTCTTGGATCACATCACGGGTTGCCGCCTCCGCCACGCCTAAACCTCGCGGCTCTCGAAGTCGATCCGCGGATCGACGATGGTGTAGGTGATGTCACCGATCAACTGCATGATCAGGCCCAGCAACGTGAAGAAATAGAGCGATGCAAACATCACCGGATAATCGCGGCCGATCGCCGCTTCGAAGCCGAGAAGACCCAGCCCGTCGAGCGAGAAGATGATTTCGGTAAGCAGCGCCCCGGTAAACAAAATGCCGACAAAAGCACTTGGGAATCCGGCGATGACGATCAGCATGGCGTTGCGGAAGACATGCCCGTAAAGAACGCGCCGTTCGCTGAGCCCCTTGGCCCGTGCGGTCACGACATACTGTTTGTTGATCTCTTCCAGAAATGAGTTTTTTGTCAGCAAAGTCAGACCGGCGAAACCGCCAATCACCATCGAGACCACCGGCAGCACCATGTGCCAGAGATAGTCGCCGACTTGCTGGATCGTCGACATATCCTCCCAATTGGGCGAGGTTAGGCCTCGCAACGGGAACCAATCGAAGTACCGACCGCCGGCGAACAGGACGATCAGCAGGATCGCGAACAGAAAGCTTGGGATGGCATTGCCGACAATGATGACGCCCGACGACCAGACATCGAACCGCGCGCCATCGCGCACCGCTTTGGCGATGCCGAGTGGAATCGAAATGAGATAGACCAGAAGCGTCGTCCAAAGCCCCAACGAGATCGACACCGGCATTTTTTCCAACACCAAGTCAACCACCGTGCGATCGCGAAAAAAGCTCTCGCCGAAATCGAAGCGCATGTAATTCCAGAGCATCTGGAAAAAACGTTCGTGCGCCGGTTTGTCGAAACCAAATTGGCGTTCAAGTTCTTGGATCAGCTCGGGGTCCAGGCCCTGGGCGCCGCGATATTTGCTGGTTGTCGCGTCACCCGGGCCGCCGCCAACGCCACCGCCGGGCAAGCCGTCGTCCAAGGTTTCCGTCGGCCCGGCGCCGCTGACCCGGGCCGTTAAGTCCACCGCCGTTCCTTCGAACGTCGCAATCAGCTGTTCGATCGGACCGCCCGGGGCCGCCTGAATCACAATAAAATTGATGACCATGATCCCGAACAGCGTCGGGATGATCAGCAACAGGCGGCGGATGATGTAGGCGAGCATGGGGCGCGGCCGACCCTCAGCTTAAGTGCGGTCGGTGAGCTTACCGCCTGGAATCGAGCGCGGCGAGCTTATCCTGATCAATCCACCACGTGCTCGGAAATCCAAGGCCATATTTCGGCGTGATGTCCGGCCGGCCAAACTTGTTCCAATAGATCATCCGGAAACTGCGGATGTGCCAATTGGGAATCACGTAATGGCCGCTCAGCAAGACGCGATCGAGCGCCCGGGTGGTCGCGACAAGGGTTTCGCGGTCCGGCGCTTGGATCAAAAGATCGACCAATTCGTCGATCGCCGGGTCCTTGATGCCCGCGATGTTCTGGCTGCCGTCAATATCGGCGGCGGCTGTGGTCCAGAAATTGCGCTGCTCATTGCCGGGACTCAGCGATTGGCCGCGGCTGTTCACGACAACGTCGAAATCGAACCGATCGATTCGGTTTTGGTACTGCGCCGGATCGACAGTGCGAATGCGCGCATTGATGCCCAATCGCTCCATATTCTTGACTACGGGCCCGACAATGCGTTCGAACGCCGGCGCGACGAGCAGGAATTCGATCTCCATCGACTCACCCGACTCGGCATTCACAAGCTTGCCGTCGCGCACGACCCAGCCGGCTTCCTCAAGCAACTTGCGCGCGGTGCGGAGATTGGTGCGATTGTTGCCCGAGCCGTCGGTTGACGGCGGTTCATAGGCCGTCGTGAATACGTCATCCGGAATCCGCCCGCGATAGGCTTCCAGAATGTCCAATTCCTGGCCCTCCGGTACCCCGGCGGAAGCGAGCTCCGTGTTCGAGAAATAGCTCGCTGTCCGCGTGTACTGGCCATAGAACAAGTTGGCGTTGGTCCATTCGAAATCGAAGGTGTAGGCCAGCGCGGCGCGGACTCTCGGATCGGCGAACTTCGCGCGCCGGGTATTGAACCAAAAGCCTTGCATGCCGGTCGGAATCTCGTGGTCGATCAATTCCTTGATCATCCGCCCGTTCTCGACCTCCGGCAGATTGTAGGCCGTCGCCCATTCTTTCGAGTTGTTTTCGACGCGGAAATCGAACTCGCCGGCCTTGAGCGCTTCGATCGCCACGGTCGCATCGCGGTAGTAGTCGTAGCGGATGGTGTCGATGTTGTACTGGCCGCGATTGACCGGCAGATCGCGCCCCCAATAGTCGGGCACACGTTCGAGCGTAATCGACCGGCCGGGTTCCAACGACGCGATGCGGTAGGGCCCGCTGCCAAGCGGCGGTTCGAGCGTCGTCGCTTCGAAATCCCGATCGGCCCAATAGTGTTTCGGCAAAATGGCAATCTGCCCGACGATCAGCGGCAATTCGCGGTTCGTCGTGTCGCCGAACGTGAATTTCACGGTGCGCGGTCCAGTTTGCGAAACATCGGACACGTCGGCGTAGTATTGGCGGAAAAACGGGTTGCCCTTGGTGGTCAGCGCCTCAAAGGTCCAGATTACATCGTCGACGGTCACGGGTTGGCCATCGTGCCAGCGTGCTTCCTCGCGCAAAGTGAACGCCACCCAGGATCGGTCCTCCGGCATATCGATCGTTTCGACCAGCAAGCCATATTCGGTAAACGCTTCGTCCGATGAGTTGGTCAGCAGGGTGTCATAGATTTGGCCGGAGCCGGCCGCCGCGACGCCCTTCAGAATAAATGGATTCAGGCTATCGAAAGTCCCGATCGCCGCGAGCTTGATCGATCCGCCTTTCGGGGCATTGGGATCGACATATTCATAATGCTCAAAATCTGGACCGTATTTGACATCGCCGAACATCGACAAAGCGTGGGCCCCAACCAAATCCTCGGCATGCGTCAAGCCGGCCGATGAGAGCGAGGCGAGCGCGGCGGCGATTGCGATGCGGCGAAGCGGACGTGTCATTCCAACCCCCTTGTCGGACGTGTCTGGGCGCCAAAGCAAATGGCGGGCGCCCCTAAAGTGTCGGCACCGATACCATGCGGTTCAAGGGGCGCAGGCGCAAGTGCGCGCCTGCGCGCGCAACTGTGATCGGATCGTGAAGCGGTAAAATGCCGCCTTTATTCGGTTATTGAAGCGGCGCCGGGCTCGCGGACAGACTACGCAAATAGGCGATAACCTCAGCGCGATCACCCTCGTCCTTTAGGCCGACAAACGCCATTTTCGTTCCGGGCGCGTAATCAGCCGGTTTTGCCAGAAATGCGTCGAGCGCGTCATAGTCCCAGGTACCGCCCAATTCCGTGAAACTTGAAGAATATTTGAAACCGTCCGCGCCGGCCTTGGGTGCGCCGACAATTTCCCAGAGGTTGGGGCCAATCCTATGCTTCCCGCCTTCATCGGGCGTGTGACAGGCCTGGCATTTTTTGAAGACCTTCTCACCGGCGGACAGATCCGCATTGGCGATCCGATCAATCAGGCCGCCAACCGCTTCGCTCACGGCTGCCGCCGCGTCAGCCGCCATTTCGCCGGCGTCTTCGGCCATCTCGCCCGCTGCTTCGCTTGCGTTTGCTGCCATCTCTGTCGCGGCTTCGGTGACTTCTTCAGCCTTGTCCGCGGCCGCATCCGCCATTTCTCCTGCTGACTCCATGGCATCGCCTGCCATTTCGGTCGCGGCGCTTGCGGCCTGCCCG
>JANQOH010000072.1 GCA_028289725.1 Alphaproteobacteria bacterium | reverse complement strand
CTTATGAGCCGGACGCGCTGCGGCTGCTGAAGAGAACCACGCTCAGGCTGCCGCCTGATCGCCACATCGTGCCCGAGACCGCGCTTTACCAAGAACAAGAAATGGAGACTGACAATGGCTGATCCGATGCGTCTGTACACCATGCCGGGATCGCCCTATGGCCGGCGGGTGGAGTTGGCGTTGACCGAAAAAGGACTCGCGTACGAGATGTTCCCGCTCAGCCGGTCGGACGGCGATCTGCAAACCGAGGAGCATCTAAAACGAAGCCCGCACGGCCGCGTCCCGGCCCTGATCGACGGCGACGTCACGCTGTATGAGTCGCAGGTCATTCTGGATTATCTGGAAGATCGATATCCCGAACCGCCTTTGATGCCATCTGATGCGGCGGCGCGCGCGCAAGCTCGCGTCGAGGAATTCGAGGCCTTGCTCTACTACCTGCCGGTCTTCGCGCCGATCGCGAAGCTGAAGTTCATGACGCCGCCCGAGGAGCGGGATCAGGCGGCGATCAACGCGGCCGTCGAGACGCTTGCGGGTGAACAGGACAAGCTGGAAACGCGGGTGGCGGGCCGAGGCGGCGACTACATCCTGGGCGCCGGTTTTAGCCGCGCCGATCTCTCCTGGCTGACGACCGTCGAAATTGCCGAGCGCGGAGGACTAGCGCTCGATGCGGCGCGCTTTCCGTGGCTCGCCGCTTGGCGTGCGCGCCTGAGCGAACGGCCGTCCTATGAAGCGACTTATCCGGCGAATTGGAAATAGATAGCAGACGAATTAAGGTTTGGTTATGTCTGGCAAAACCTACAAAGCGTCGTGCGGCTGCGGCAATATCACGTATGAATATACGACGGCGCTTGCCCCGAAAGATTGGCCGGTGCGCACCTGCGACTGCGAATTTTGCTCGAAGCGCAACGGGCCGGTTCATTGCGGCGATCCGAACGGCAGCCTTGCTTTTTCCGTGACCGATCCGGCAGCGGTCCGGCGCGAGCAGCACGGCACGCGCACGGCGGACTTTATCATCTGCGCGAAATGCGACGGCTATATGGGCGCGATCATGCCCGGCGACACCGGACCGCTGGGGGTGGTCAACCTGGAACATCTGGAAGACGGCCTGAGCTGGCCGCCGCTCGATACGCTGAAATGGCAGGGTGAGCCGTTTGACGACCGCATGGCGCGGCGCCGCAGAAACTGGACGCCGGTCACACGATGGGAGTCGCCGCCGTGACACCGGCCAACCATGCAGATTCAATCCGCATAAAGCATGGAGATTGTCAAAGGCGGTGAGTCTTTGGCGTGATCGAAGGCGGCGTCAGCAAACTCTGGCGTTCCTTGCGTGCCGGCGCCGTTCGAATAGGCCCAGCCTTCCGTGGGAAGCGCGCCATCCATGTCAACTTCGCTGTTTTCATTTTCGTCATGATGAAACATGACGGCGTACCGGCCGGATCCGACACCACCAATGGCGGCGCTCACCGCGCCTTCGCGCGCTGGAACGGCGAGATATTTGTATGCCGAGGCGTATCGGTTCTCGTCGAACGCCGACGGATCATCGAACACCAGGATATGGATCACGCCGTCGCTGTTGCGCACGTTCAAAATCTCGATGCGCAAGATGCGTTGCGTCAATTCAACTGTGGTCATAAGCGCGACCGCAGCGACGGCGACGGCGATCGCAACGCCGTTTCTTGACCGAAGAGTCATGCCATGCGGCCTAAAACCGGTACATCAAATCGTAAACGATGTAGAGCATGCCGAAGCCGAGCCACATCAGCGAAATCAGCCAAAATAGGATCGGATTCTCGCGGCGAAAGATCGGCTCCACGAGATAGGCTTCGCCCGAACGTATGGCGATGAGCGCCCAGTACGTGAACAGCATTCCCCAAACGTAATAGTGCTCGAAATAGGTCGCCGCCATCAGGATCGGCAGCGCAAGTGCGGTCGGAAGCTTCAGATTTGCCGTCAGTTTCTTCGCGGTCGCCGCCATCGTCCCCTCCACATTAATCCGAGCCGGCCTCGTCGATCGCTGGAATTTGACAGCTCGGAATTTTAATTGTCAATATTGAAAATCTATTTATGCTCTCCCACCTAAGGCGTCACGGGCACCCAGCATCTGCACGGAAGGGCAAGGGCCCATCTGGCGGACACCAATTTCATGAGGAGCGCGACGCATGACCAAGACACGATCACTTCCGGCGGAGCCTATTCAACGCTTGCCGCGCCACGCCTATTTTTCAAACGAATGGCTTGAACAGGAGCGGACACACGTGTTCGGCGCGAACTGGGCCTTCGTGGGCGCAGTGTCCGATTTCGTGCAACCCGGCGACTATCGAACCGTTCAGGTCGGCCACTATCCTTTGGCAGTGGTCAAAGGGCACGATGGTACCTTGCGCGGGTTCCACAATGTGTGCCGGCATCGCGGCGCGGAACTACTGAGCGACCACGGCAATGTGGGCAAGAACATCGTCTGCCCTTACCACGCTTGGACCTACACACTAGATGGCGGGTTGCGGGGTGTGCCGTGTCAGACCACGTGCTTCGCCGACCTTGATAAGGCGGCACATGGATTGCGCCCGGCGTCTATCGGTGTGTTCAAGGACTTAGTATTCATTCATCCCTCGCCGAAACCGCGAGAAAGTTTCGATGCCTGGCTAACGAATGTTCCGGAGATTGCCTGGCCGCACGATCTGCAGAATTCCAATCTGAAGGCGGCGGGCCCCGAAATCGTCTATGAAATGAAGTGCAATTGGAAAGTGTTCTTCGAGAACGCGGTCGACGGGTATCATTTGGCCTATTTGCACAAGAACACCCTTGGCGGCCCGACGGCGGACGGTAACGTTTGGGAGCCTTATGGCTGCCATTTGGTCTGGTACGCCATCGAGGAGGACGGTTCGAGGAATCGCCTCCCGCCCATGGTTGAGCGCTATTTGGAGAAATCCGGCGCGAAAAAAGCCAAAGGCGCCGAAACGCCCGGTTATGCCGGCGTCTACATGCTTTTTCCGACGACAATTATTTTGCCGACGCCTTATTCGGTGTCGGTTTCGGTTCTCGAACCGCTCGATGCCGAAACAACATTGCTGCGGGTGCGCAACTGGACGCCTGACGGCGACTTCTCCGACGTTGGCTCCTTGTCGGCGATTCCCGGTTACGACCCGGCGACTGGCCGCGTGAAATCATCGCATTGGACGCAACATCCTTCGGAAACTGGCGATTTTCAGACGGAAGACGTATGGATTTGCGAGAAGGTTCAGCGCGGCCTGAGATCACCGGCCTTTTCGATCGGAAGATTAGCAAAGGGGGCGGGTGGAGAAGCCGCGATCCAATTTTTTCAGGAGAGCTTGCTTGAATTTCTTCCCGAAGCGGGCTTGAGCGACGCGGCCGAGTGACTCGGTGGAACCTCAAATGTTGACTTACCCGGCGAGGCTTCGGATCAGTTTCTCAGCGCCGCGCAGTGCCGCATCATTGTAGCGCTTGGGTAGCGCCAAGGGTGCGAGCGTCGAGACGTTGAAATAAAGGCTCATGACGCTAAACGAGGCGGCGCGCACATCCGCTTTGTCCGCCTTTGGGTAGGCCCGCGCGAGTTCGGCCGCCAGGAGATCGTCGAAGCGTTTGATCCAGCCCCGCATGCGCTCCGCGATGTCGGGATAAGTGTCGGCGGAAGAGATCAACGCTTGGGCGACGGCCGCCCCCTCCAAATCCGCATAATACGTCGGATCAAACAGGTAGCGGAGCAACGTGTCGATCCGGTCGGTTTCCGGAAGCGCTTGAAACAGGGCCTCGGTCTCCGCCAAGTATTCGCGTTCGATACGCGCGCCGAGTGCGTCAACCAATGCCTCGCGATTGCCGATGTAGTGCCGCAAAATTGTGCGCTTGACGCCAGCTTCTTCCGCGATGCGTTCGAGTGTCGATCCTTCGATGCCAAACCGGGCGACGCACCGCGCGAACGCATCGAGAATCTCCGCTGACCGCTGTTCCTTTAAGCTCGGTCGTCCCATCAGATTAGGTCAAGCCGATGTACGACCGAATTTGGCATCGGTACCGTCGCAGGTTGGGGTGGTATGGGTTCGCTGGTCTGATGCCTGCTTATATCGGGCGCGTGCCTTCGATCAGCGTACGCAGGTGGATGCGCGGTTCGCCGATCGGGTAGTCGACATTGACCGAATGGACCAGGCTGCAATTGTCCCAGACGACAATATCGCCGACGCGCCATTCATGGTCGTAGCGGTATTGTGGTTGGGTCATGTGCTCGTGGATCGCGTCGAGCAGTTCATCACTCTCCGCGCGCTCGAGCCCGACGATGCGATCGGTTCGGTTCGAATTGAAATAAATGGTCTTGCGCCCGGTTTCGCTATGCGTGCGGATCAGCGGGTGGACGACGTCGGGGGTTTCCGCCACTTCTTCCGCCGTGCGCGCGATCGCCCGGGCCGGCGTGCGCATGGTATCGTAGCTGTGGACCGCCTGCAGGCCTTCGAGTCTTTGTTTGGTGGCTTCGGGCAAGTCCGCGTAAGCTCTCTCGGCGTTACAGAACCGGGTGTGGCCGGCCGATGATGGTATTTCGTGGCCATGCAACAGCGTCGCCTTGGGCGGGATCTCCTTAAACGAATGGTCGGTGTGCCAGCCCGTGCGGCGGTTCATGCGCGGATCGGCCGGCTTGTCCTCTGGTTTTTCGTAGGTGCTGACCAATTTCGAGATCTCGGGCACGCCATCGACCCAATGACTGCGCGTCGTCTCAGCATGCGGCGTTCCGAAATAGCACGCAACATCGAGGAGTTCACGCGCCGACAAGGGTTTGCCGCGCAGACACAGCAAGTGGTGGTCGAGAAAGGCTTGGTTCAGCGCCTCAACATCGGCCGCATCCAAGGGTTTGGAGAAATCGGCGCCAGTTACTTCGGCGCCCATCGCTTCGCTCAATGGACGGATTTCGAGAGCCATGTCGGCCTCCTCACGCGTCGGATATTCGTCGTCAGCTCAATTCTGCGACGGAAATCGTACCATATTCGCTCGGTTCGTTGGGGCCGCGAATGCGCCTAGCCGCTCTGCGCGCGCTTCAGTTCGGCCAGTTCGGCGCGGAGCGCCCGGACTTCCGAGAGAATCCGCTGAGCATCGGCGCGGTCCTCCTGGCGTTCGGCTTCCTGCTCTTCGGCGTGTTCCGTTTGCATGGCGTCGACAATGATGCCGATGAATAGGTTCAGAACGGTGAATGAGGTGAGCAGGATGAAGGGCACGAAAAAAGCCCAGGCGAGGGGATGCGTCTCCATCACCGGTCGGACGATGCCCATCGACCAGCTTTCGAGCGTCATGATTTGGAAAAGCGAATACGCGCTCTCGCCAATCGTGCCGAACCATTGCGGGAATGTGGCGCCGAACAGCTTGGTCGCCATCACCGAGAACACGTAATAGACCAGCGCGAGCAGCGCGATGATCGACCCCATGCCGGGGATCACGCGCAAAAGCGCGTCGACCACCCGGCGCATCGAGGCGACCGTGGACACCAGGCGCAACACGCGAAGCACGCGCAGCGCGCGCAGCACCGACAGGCCGCCGGTGGTCGGGATCAGCGCGACGCCGACGACGAAGGCATCGAACAGGTTCCAGGGGTCGCGATGAAAGCGCGTGCGGTAGACGACAAGTTTCGTGAGCAGCTCTACAACAAAGATCGTCAGAATGGCCGTGTCGAGCGTCTTCAGAAAGCCACCGAAGTGGCTCATCGCCCATTGGCTCGTTTCAAGGCCGAGGGTGATCGCGTTGACGACGATGATTGCGGTAATTGATCGCTGAAACGGCGCCGACTCGAGGACACCCTGGACTTTGCCGAGTGCGCCGCCTTGCCGTGGCGAAATTTTCCGAAGTTTGCTGTCGTCGCCGCTGTCCAACACGCCCGCCGCTCCTTGCCACAGTCTACGCGTCGCTTAGATGGCGAGAACGCGCGGCCAGGTCAATCGGGATTTGGTCGGGTGGTCCTGAATTGGCGTGTCACGACCTGAGCACCTCACCACCCACGTCCCCCGTTAGGGCGCCGTCGGCGTAGACTTGGGTGCCGTTGACGATGGTGTGTTGAATGCCGCGTGACGGCATGACCATGCGCTTGCCGCCGCCGGGCAGGTCGAAGCGGCGCTCGCCGCGGTTGGATGAGCCGATGGTCTCCGGGTCGTAGACGCAGATGTCGGCGGCGAGGCCTTCTTTGAGGCGGCCGCGGTCGGTGATGCCGAAGAAGTCGGCGGGGTCGGAGGTGAGGCGACGCACGCCTTCCTCTGGCGTGATCGCTTGGCGTTCGCGCACCCAAGTGCCGAGCAGATAGGTCGGGTAGCCCGAGTCGCACAGCATATCGAGATGCGCGCCGCCGTCGCCGAGGCCGATCAGGATGCTTTCGTTGTTGAGCAGTTCCTGCATACGGTCGGGACGCGTGTTGAACGACGAAACAGTGAATTCGCAAGCAAGATTGTCGGCGATCACGACGTCGAGGAAGCCATCGACCTCGTCCTTGCCGTCCATGCGGGCGATTTCGGTGACCGTGTGGCCTTCAAGCCGTTTGAGCTCCGGGTTCTGGGTCTCGTGCAGGCGGATCCGGTCCCAATTGCTGATGGTGATCTTTCTCTCAAGGTCGCCGCGAAAGGCATTACGGAAATTCGGGTCGGCATAGGCTGCTTTTTGCGCGTCGAGGGACTTGTCCTCGAAGATGCGCTTCCACGATGGATAGGCGGCAAATGAGAACGGGTTGCGCATGTTGATTTCGCGCGTCAGCGGCAGCGGCGAGGTTTGCGGGCGTGCGCCCTTCTTAATCATCGGCGCGGCGCGCCGCAGCGTGTCTCGCACGGCTTCGGGAATATCGTCGCGGTCGAACAGGGCGATGAAGGTGACCGGCCGGCCGCTCTCATCCAAGAGGAAGTCGAGTAGGTCGCACTGGTCTTCGTCGAGCACGCCGATCTGGCGGGTCAGCGCCACTTCGATCGCGCCCTTGCCTCTTTGCTTCAAGATATTTGAATAGGCTTTGAGTTCGTCACGGCTTGCGTTGCGGCAGGCCAGCGGACGACCTTTATAGCCCAGATGCTGATTGAGGATGGTGCTGGAAAATCCGAACGCGCCGGCATCGATTGCTTCACTAAGCAAATCACGGATTTGAATGGTTTCTTCGGTGGTCGCTGCGCGCTCCATCGATTCCGCGCCCATCACGTAGTGCCGGAACGGGGTGAGGGGGGCGAGGAAAGCGAGATTGAGCGTCGGATTGCGCGCGGCCGCGGCGTCCAGATATTGCGGAAAGGTCTCCCAATCCCATGTGATGCCTTCGTCCAGAACTTCGTAGGCAATGGCTTCGACGCTGACCAGATCGCGCATCGCCACCTCACGTGATTCCGGCAGGCATGGCGCAATGCCGACGCCGCAATTGCCGAGCACCGCGCTGGTCACGCCGTGCCAGGACGATGGCGTGATCGCGCCATCCCAGCAAATTTGGGCATCGTAATGGGTGTGAGGGTCGATGAACCCCGGTGCCACGACGCAGTCGGCGGCGTCGATCACTTTGTCGGCCCCGTCGGATATGCGGCCGATTTCGGCGATTTGGCCGTCTTTCACCGCTACGTCAGCTTTGAAAGATGGGGCGCCGGTGCCGTCGATCACGGTGCCGTTCTTGATGAGTAGGTCGTAGGGCACGGGTCCCCCAATGCGCTGCGAAATCGAATTCCCGTCTTTCTTAACCGAGATGGCGTTCCGGGAAAACCGGGCCAAGACGCGGGTTAGGCGCGATCAATTGGCGTGGCGTCGCGGGAGGTGGTGGCGTAGCGCGGCAGGTTGTCGTCGATATGGAGCCACGGAATGGCCTCCGAGACGAAGACGTGGAGTTGCGGCGTGAAGTCCTCCGGATGGTCGAAGGTGCTGACGTAGATATGCACTTCGTCGGGGTAGAAATCGGCCTGGTAGGTGAGGGGTGTGCCACAGTCACCGCAAAAGCTGCGCGTGACGCCCGGCGAGGAGGCGAAATTTCTTGGCGTGCCCTTGGTGTAATGAAATTGATCCTTTAACACGCCAACAAAGGTTGCGACCGCGGAACCGGTGTTGCGCCGGCAACTTTGGCAGTGACAGTGGGCCACAAAACGCGGGTTGCCTGACGTTTCAAAAGTAATTGCGCCGCACAGACACCGGCCGGAATGGGCCACATCCGATTTTGCCATGACTCCCTCCCTGACCTGAAACGCAATCTGACCACGACGATAGGCGAGGACGCACGCGCGGCACAATCATTCATCAATCGCATGAGACGACGGATGCGGAAACGCGAAACGGCGGGGCTTATGCCCCGCCGTTTTTGTTTGGGTTGGATGTTGTTCTGTTTAGAAGCGGCGCGGTTCAATAAGCCCTGCATTGTTGCATTCGGTTTCGCCGATCACGCCAACCGAGTTGCAGGCGGTGGTGGCCATGCCGTTGGCGGTGGTGACCACGGCGCCGAGGACGTTGGTGTTCTGGTTCAGATTGCCGCCGACATCGACATTGTGCACCTTGCCGATTTCGGTCGTCGCGAACGCGGCAACACCGTTGGCGAGCGTATTGACGCCAGCGATCACGAAAGTGTTCTGCGTCGCGCTGCCGCCGACCTTGGTGTCGCGCACCACGCCGACGTCTGTCGTCGCGAAGGCGCCGGAACCGAGGGCGGAATTGAGCACCACGCCGCCGAGGAACGTGTTCTGTTCCAGATTGCCGTCGATCTCGGCGCGCTCGACCGATCCGATATCGACATTGGCAAACGCGGCGAAGCCGGTGGCGAT
>JANQOH010000065.1 GCA_028289725.1 Alphaproteobacteria bacterium | reverse complement strand
TTGGAAATGGGTCAGCCGGGCGACGTTATCGTTGTCGATGCCGGCGGTGATTGCCAAACTTCGGTCTGTGGCGGTCTGATGGGCGGCTTGGCCAAAAATCGTGGCATCCGCGGCATGATCGTCGACGGCGCCGGCCGCGACACCGACGAACTTGAGGACATTGGCTGGCCGATTTGGACCCGTGCCATCACCGCCCGCGGCACCCACACCATGTTCTCGGAACGCAAGGAAGAGCTGTCGATCAACGTGCCGATCCAATGCGGCGGCGTGACGGTCAATCCCGGTGATTTTGTGATTGCCGATACCATTGGCGTGACGGTCGTGCCGCTCCCCAACGCCGCCAAAGTTTTGGCTGACGCCAAAGAGCAGGCGGAGCGCGAGGAAAAGACACGGCAATGGGTCAGCGATGGCAAGACCATCGAAGATTTGCTGAATGAGTTCGGTCGTATCTGACCGGCTACCGCAACCCGACTGCCGGAGCAGAGAAGGAAGAGACGATGCGGATTACCAACGTCAAGGTCGACATGTTTAATTGGAAATCCGCGCCCTGGAAGACCGGCGGCGGATTGCAGTTTGGGTCCGACAAGCAGCTTGGCGTTGTCACGGTGGAGACCGATGAAGGCGTTAGCGGCAACGCGTTTCTGGGGTCGATCCGCAAGGGCGCCGACCACTACGCACCGGAGCTTATCGAGTTCGCCAAACCCCGATTAATGGGGCGCAACCCGCAGGACATTGGCGCGATCTGGTGGCAATTGTGGCGAATGAACCGCTCGATCTCGACCTACACAATCGGTGCGCTCGACATCTGTCTGTGGGACATCAACGGAAAAATCGCGGGCCAGCCGATCCATCGCCTGCTCGGCACTTGCCAGGACAAAGTGCCGGTCTATTCCAGCACCGCCTGGCACGCGACCAAGGAAGAGTATGTCGAGGAAGCGCTGAAATTTAAGGAGATGGGCTGGACCGCGCATAAGCTGCATCCGCATGCCGATCCAAAGGCCGATATCGAGATCTGCGCCGCCGTGCGCGACGCGGTTGGACCCGGCACCAAGCTGATGCTGGATGCCATGTGGGCCTACCGCTACGACCAAGCCATGCGCGTCGGCCGCGCCATCGAGGAGATGGACTACACCTGGTACGAAGACCCGCTTGTCGAGGAAGACGTATACAATTACGTCAAGCTGCACCAAAAGCTCGACATCCCAATCATGTCGACGGAATACGCGCCCGGACGCTATTACGGCATGACCCAATGGATCACCCAATACGCCACCGACTACCTCCGCGGCGATGTCGCGGTCACAGGCGGCATCACGCCGCTGATCCGCCTTTGCCATCTCGCCGAAGGCTTCAATATGCAATGCGAGATTCATCCGGCCGGCAATTCGCTCAACAATGTCGCCAACCTTCATGTGACGATGGCGGCGCCGAACTGCGAGTTCTTCGAATATTTCCCCTGCACCGGCGCCGGCGAATATGGCTTGGTCGAAGACATCCAATATGTCGACGGCATGGTGCATGCGCCAACCGAACCCGGCCTCGGCTATGAGATCGATTGGGACCTGGTCAAACGCGAACACACCGCGACCGTCGAGTAGCGTTTTTTTTAGACGGCCGGCGCGCGGATTTTCCACGCCCCCTCTTCCCGACATGATGGCCCTGTGCCAGCGGTGCTACCGAGCCCGACCGCAAATCGGTACAAAAAGGATAAGGTTTCGCCTGGGGAGGACGCGCCGTGAAGATCACCAATGTCAAAGTTGACATGTTCAACTGGAAATCGGAGCCGTGGAAAACCGGCGTCGGTATGAAATTCGGCCAGACGCAGCAGCTCGGCGTTGTGACAGTGGAAACCGACGAAGGGGTCAGCGGCAACGCGTTCTTGGGCTCATCGCGCCAAGGCGCAAACCATTTCGCGCCGGCCTTGATCGAATATCTGAAACCCATGCTCCTTGGCCAGAACCCGCAGGACATCGGATCGATCTGGTGGCGCATGTGGAGGATGAACCGGTCGGTCTCGACCTACGCTATCGGCGCGATCGATATTTGCCTGTGGGACATCAATGGAAAGATAGCCGGCCAACCAATTCACCGCTTGCTCGGCACGTGCAAACATTCTGTGCCGGTCTACTCGAGTACCGCCTATCACGCGACCAAGGAAGACTATGTCGAGGAAGCGCTGAAATTCAAGGAGATGGGGTGGCAAGCGCATAAGCTGCATCCGCACGGCGAGCCGTATGCCGACATCGAAATCTCAAAAGCCGTGCGCGAGGCGGTCGGGCCCGACATGAAGCTGATGATGGATTCGATGTGGGCGTACAAATATGAAGGCGCGATGCGCGTCGGCCGCGCCATCGAAGACCTCGATTTCTATTGGTACGAGGACCCGCTGGTCGAGGAAGACATCTACAACTACGTCAAGCTGCATCAGAAGCTCGACATCCCAATCATGTCGACCGAATACGCGCCGGGCCGCTTCTACGGCATGACCCAGTGGATTACCGAATACGCCACCGACATTCTGCGCGGCGACGTCGCGGTCACCGGCGGCATTACGCCGATGGTCCGGCTGTGCCATATGGCCGAGGGTTTCAACATGCAGTGCGAAATCCACCATGGCGGCAATTCGTTGAACAATGTCGCGAACCTGCACATCACCATGGCGGTGCCGAATTGCGAATTCTTCGAATTCTTCCCCTGCACCGGCGCGAACGAATATGGCTTGGTCGAAGACATCCAGTATCCCGACGGCATGGTGCACGCGCCGACCGAACCGGGTCTTGGCTACGAGATCGATTGGGAGTTGGTGAAACGCGAACACACGGCGACGCTCGAATAAAGCCGCTGGAGGAAAAGCAAAATGGAAATCCGTTTACGGCAAGTCTGCCTGGTGGCCCATGACCTCGATCCCAACGTCGAGGCATTCAAAGATGTGTTCGGCCTCGAAGTCTGTTTTGTCGATCCCGCGGTCGGCGAATTCGGCCTGACCAACTCGCTGCTGCCCATCGGCAATCAGTTTTTGGAGATCGTCGTCCCGATCAAAGAGGGCACGGCGGGCGGCCGCTATCTCGACCGGCGCGGCGGCGACGGCGGCTATATGGTGATCACCCAATGCGCGGACAGGGCCGAACGCGACGCGCGTATCGCCGAACTCGACGTGCCCATCGCCTACACAATGGACTACGGCGATTTCAAAGGCGTCCAACTCCATCCGAAATTTACCGGCGGCGCGTTTTTCGAAATCGATTGGAACGAAGGCGGTGAAGACCCGGACGGACCGTGGCATCCCGCCGGCCCCGACTGGAAAGCCGCGCAACGCACCGACGTGGTGAGCGCCATGACCGCGGTCGAACTGCAATCGCCGGATCCGCAACCGCTTGCCGAACGCTGGTCGAACATTGCCGGGCTCGACTTACGAGACGGCGAATTCGGTCCCGAGATGCACTTCACCAACGCCGCCGTCCGCTTTGTCGAAGCCAAAGACGGCCGCGGCGAAGGCCTCGGCGGCGTCGACCTGAAGGCGGTGGATCCCGACCGCGCCAAAGCCCGCGCAAAAGCCCTCGGCTGCCCCCTCGACGGCGACACCATCACAATCTGCGGCACTCGATTTCGACTGGTGTGAGCTCGGCGCAGGCCGGTACGTGACTCTGTGATGGAGGTCAGGCAAATCGCCTCCCCCGGCCGCACATTGCCAAGCAAACAGGCGGTTCGAAAGGTATCCGGATTGAGCCGTATGCGGATGTTCGGCGAAAGCCAATCAATGACAAAAATTTAGGCCAACAAGCGATGTTAAACGTGGAGGGTGGCCACAACAGTGTTCGTTGCAAAATCTCCGGTCGCTTATTTGCCTTGAAACAATTTCTTTCTTTTTGCCTTTGTTCAAACGACATCTCCCGGCCCTGACGTTGCAGTTCGAATGCAACGTCAAGAGACCGCGGAGAAGAACAGCGCGTTCACGCTCGGTTACGCCGTGACGCGGATCAATTGATCGAGAACAGGAAACATGTCGCTGGGTTCGGGCCGGCGGGTGTAATCCGGGTTCACCTCTGCATATGCGATCGTTCCGTCTTGATCGATCACATACCTGGCTGGCATGGGAAGCGTCCATTTGTCGTCCTTGTGGAAGATCGGAAGTTCGACCTGGAACATCTTGAAAACGTCAATCAGGTACGGTTGGAGCGTCCAGCGCAGGCCAAATTGCTCGGCCAAATCGCCGCTCTGGTCCGTCAGGATCGGGAAGCTGAGTTTATTCTGTCGCTGGGATTTGCGACTGTTCTCAGCGCTTTGTTGAGAAATCGCCAGAAGCGAAGCACCGCGAGCCTCGATGTCGCCAACGACTTCCTCCAATGCTTGAAGTTCAAGATTGCAGTAGGGGCACCAGACTCCGCGGTAAAACGTCAGCACCAAAGGGCCTTTGGCGAGCAATTCTTGTGATGAGATCCTGTTCCCGTCAGAATCGAACAGCGTAAATTCCGGGGCCTGATCGCCTGCTTTGAGGGCGCGATCAGCCAAACCCGCATCAATCAATTCCTGAGTTGACCGGTGAAACGCTTCCACGGCCGCCGGAGGCGCCTGGTTCGCTTCGAAGTCCGCCTTAAATGCGTCGAGTTTGTCTTGTAAGGTCATGATTTCCTTCCTTTTTTTCAGCGCTCGCAGGTGGGCCGGCTAGCTCTCCTGCTTGATCCAAAGATCGATGTTCAAAAGCATCATCAAGTTCGACGCCCAATATTGTTCATTTGATTTTTGGGTGGTAGAAGGAAAATTGGCCTAACAATTATCTGAATTTCAAATGAGTGACAGGATATCTGCGCTACGCCTATTCATCCGCGTCGCGAGGTCAGGCAGCTTTACGACAGCCGGCAAGGAGGCCGGTATGTCTCAACCGTCTGTGTCCAGAATCATTTCAAATCTTGAGAAGGACCTTGGTGCCGCGTTGTTCGTCAGGAGCACCCACGCAGTGAAGCTGACAGAGGCCGGAGCGGAATATTTGGCAAGGTTAGATCCGATACTTGCCGCTCTGGAAGAAGCCAATCATCTCGTTCGCGGCACCGGAGAATTGAGGGGTCGGCTACGCGTTGGCACGGCGACAAGCTTCGCAGTTCGCGAAATCATCCCCCGTTTGCCAGGATTTGTAGGCCAACATCCCGAGCTTCGCGTCGATCTCGTCCTGACAGACTCACGCCAAGATCTAATTGAGGAAGCAATCGACGTAGCGCTCCGGTTCGGACCGCTTCGCGATTCAACAATGACGGCGAGAAAACTAATGGAGTCACCCCGCCTCATTGCGGCGTCGCCCGCCTATCTGGAAGAAGCCGGCGCCCCACGCGTTCCCTCAGACCTTGCCGGCCACCAGATCATTCTGGGGCCCTCGAGTGGCGGCCCAACCGGCTGGACGTTTCAAAGAAACGGCAAGACGACATCTGTACGCGTCGAAAGCCGGCTCGTGGTGACCGTCAATGAAGGCGCAACAGCCGCAGCGTTAGCTGGGATGGGCATCGTGTCTACCGCCTTGATGGGATGTCGATCCGAAATTGAAAGCGGTGCGCTTGTCCAACTCCTTCCGGATTGGGAGATTGGAACGGTTGAGGTCAACGCCGTTCTCGCCGGGGGACGCAATGCAAAAGCGTCGTCGCGCGCCTTCGTCGACTATTTCGTGGCGTCATTTGAAGAAAAAATGCCATCCCCGTGAAGACAAACCGTCTTTACAGGGATGGCTTCGAGACCTCAACCGCGAGCCTCTTGCAACAAATCAGAGGCCTGACGAAACTGCTCGCCATCAGGATTGCGCTTTGGACTTGTACAACAGCCGCATGTCATTGAAATCGAAGGCCAAAGAAATTGTATTGGCAACTAACAGCACGGTCAGAAACGTCTGGTAGACGAATGTACCTTCAGGCCTCGCAAAGATTAGCATCAACACAAGCGGCGTCCACGGCAGCACGTGCCCGGCTGACGCCACCTTTGTAAATCCGCCAATCGCGAAGACAATGGAGGCAGTAACGACCATGCCGCCAATCGCCAACGCCGCGATCAAGGCGCCGCTTGGTTGGTCGAGAAAAGCAAGGGTCGCGAGATTGATCGGGCCCAGGATGAAGTTCATCCAGATTTTTACCCAACCCGGCAGATCATTGTACGATTGCTTAATGCGAGCGAACCTGCTGGGAGTCTGTATCGCAGTGGTCATGGGGTATTCCTTTTCTGAAGCTCATGAATGCGGCTACCGAGCGCTCCTTTTCGATCCGGGTTCAATGTTTCGGAAAAGGTTGGTCGCCGTTGAGAGGAATATCTTTCATCAATTTTTTGATTGGTAGCGGCGCTGCTTCGCTAACGATTATTTGGTTTCCGAATGTTGTTTGCAGTTTCAGAGCGTGCCGGCCGGTCCGCCTATTTTCTTTTCATTCCAGGTTTTCGCACGATCATGCGCAGCGGTTGCCCTGACTGTTAAAAATCAATCCGCTGGTCCTTCCTTTTTTGAGGCCGTCAAAGAGATCACCGCGACTTCTCTTATGGACCAACCTACGACCACTTCGGATTCGCGGGAATTCGGCGCACATTCCCTTTTAAGCGGCGTTTAAGGTTGGCGGCGCAGTTTCCCGGCCGACGCACAGTATTCGGATAAGGGAGATACGCGATGTTCGTTCGGTCCACACTGCTGTCCGCGTGCTTTGCCGCGGGCCTCACTCTCGGCCTCGCCTCGCAGGGTTTCGCCGAGGATGACCATCATGCCCATCATGGCGGCGGCGCCATGGAGCTGTCGCTCGACCACGGCAACAAGTGGCAAGGCGACGAAAGCATGCACACCGGCATGTCGGGCATCCGGTCGGCCATCGCGGCGCAACTGGAAGAGATCCATCACGATCGCCTGCCGGCGGACGATTATAAGTCCCTCGCCCACGCGGTGCATGGCCAGGTCGAGTATATGATCGAGAATTGCGAACTGTCCGAAGCCCTAAGGCCTGCGGCGCTGCTTCGAAGCCCTTCCAATTCTGCAACCTAAGACCAACACTTGGGCAGCTTGACGGAACTTGGTCCCCTGTGGTCTTCAGGCGCGGCGATCGGGCCTCTCTCACCATGGATTTTCCGATGAAAGTTTACTTTGCTCCCAACTCCCGCGCGGTGCGCACGGTTTGGCTTCTCGAAGAGATCGGGCTGCCGTATGAGCTGGAACGATTCAAACTCGGGCAAAAAGAAATGCGCGGGCCCGAATACACACGGCTCAACCCCAATGGACGCGTGCCGACGCTGGTTGACGGCGACACGACGATTACAGAAAGCACGGCGATCGCGCAGTATCTCGCGGCCAAGCACGCGCCGCATCTCGCGCCCGGCCCGGACGCGGGGAATTTCGCTACGTTCCTGCAATGGCTGCACTATGCCGAAGGCATGATCATGCCGCCGGTCAACAATTATGTCGTCGAGACGATCCTGTTGCCGCCGGAGCGCCGGAATGAAGCGATGGCCGCTCGCGCGTTGAAGCTGTTGAACCGGACGCTTGGCGCGGCCGAAGCGCATATGGCGGACCGCGACTATCTGGCGGGCGATTTCACGATCGCCGACACCATTACCGGTCACGCCGTGATTATATCGCGCAGGCTCGGCGCGGATTTCAGCGCGGCGCCCAACCTGTCCGCCTACGCCGACCGATTGGAAGCCCGGCCCGCCTTCATCGCGGCGGACAACGCCTGAGCGCGAAGCGGGCAATCGTTAAGGCATCGGCGCGCCCAAGACCCGATCCGACACCAACCCGATCTTGATATCAAACCGTCGCGTCCCCATAAGTTGGACATGTCCTCGAACGGAAGACATCCCCCCACGCAATAAATCGCTCTTTCGGCTCTTTCTCTGTCCCGGATGACGGGCGAAGTGCGCCTTGCTTTGGGCGCGCGCTGTCTCCGGGTCGCCGGCCAATTCCGGCTGGCGGTGCACGTACTGCGACAGACGGAGTCAGCGATGTCGGATAAAACGCACGACCGAGGTCGGTCGGACCAACTGGCCGCGCCCAGCACCACGGAAGCGAGCGAAGCGCATAAACAAAGGAAAGAGGACCGGGCCAAGTTCGCTAGAGCAATGACACGGATGGAATTTGGCCGCCACTACTGGGACGACCAAATGGCGCGAGACCTTCAAGCCACGTTAATCAGGCGCCGCAAAGAGCGCGAATAACTGAAATAGGCCGGGCGCGGTGTGATCGGGGCCGCGAAAGCCCTGATCACACTGTCCCAAGGGTGGATTGCCGACCAATGGGCTTATTGGGTGGCGTGCAAGCGCACTCTGTTCTGTTCGGTCCGTCGAGACAAACCATTGCCGAAACGGGCGTGGTGTATAAACCTGACATCGATCAACCGATGCGGGAGCGAAAACATGACCGAACCAGTTCAGGTACTTTGGACGACAGCCGGCGCTCAGGTCCCGAATTTGGGAGCACGGGCGCTCGTCGATGTGTCAGACGGCGATACCCCAAACATACGCATGCCAATACGCATGCTTTCCGTTGACACGCCAGAAGTCACCGCGAGATCAGAAGACGGTGCTGAAAAAGTGGATGACAAATTCGTGGAACTTGCCGGCTGGATTAGCGACGGCACCGCGCCGGTATCAAAAGAATTCGCGGACTATATTTTGCCCAAGCTCTCAACCGGCAATGCTGGGACTTTACAGTTTAAACAAGGCAAAGAGGCCAGCGCTTGGTTTAAGGCGCAGGCAGACGCGCGCCTGAAAAAGCCGAACAGCAATCGGAAGCGGAACTTGTTCGTCCGAACGTCAAACGCGCCGTTCGACAACTATCATCGACTCTTGGCGTATGTCGCTCCGTCCTATTCAAATAGTGAGCTCAAGAATTTGTCGCGCAAAGAACGCGCCACGTTCAACTTGGACCTCATCGAAAGCGGTTGGGCGGCGCCTTTTATCCTGTTTCCCAACATCCCTGGCGAGTTGGACTTGCCGATGTACCTCAAGGCCGCCACCGAAGCTGTCGACGCGCAGGGCGGTCAATATGACGAACCGTTGTCTTTGCCGGCTTTCGAGTATCGCATGTGCGAAAAACTGTACGGCATCTCAAAGAAGATCGCCGACGGCGATACGCTCACAATGAAGAAACAGCTTGCATGGCGGAGTCGCTACGCCGCCGACATGCGGAACCGCACATTGCACGGTCCCGAAAGCTACATGTCTGTCCCGATGCATTTTCGAATTTGGATCTGGCCCGACGATGTGCAACAGGCGATCGGCGCATTGAATCTTGCACCATCGGAGAGCCTAGTTTCGTCGAACTGACCAGAGCCAGATACTCGTGATCTCGCGGGCGGGAAGACCGACCAAACCCCGCAGAGTCCGATCATCAGGCGAGCCATTCATGCGCCGCACCGAGCCAGCGAATGAAAAGAAACACCGCCGTCGCATAAGCGATGGCGGTGTCCGTGGCAATCCACCTGATGACGTCTGTTAGCGGCGGAGTTTCCTTCGGCAGACCGTCTCAATCCGAACAATCCGTCTCACGGACCGGCGAACACCGGGCCGCGCACTTGGTCGGTGACGTTGGCCTTGCGGTCGTTCGATTGTTCGAAATCCTTCACCTCGTTGCGCGCGACGACGTGGTGATGCACTTCGTCCGGACCATCCGCCAAACGCAGCGTACGTTGGCTGGTGTACATGCCGGCAAGCGGTGTCCAATGGCTGATGCCGGTGGCGCCGTGAATTTGGATCGATTGATCGATAATTTCACAGACTTTCTCGGGCACCATGGCTTTGACCATGCTGACCCAATAGCGCGCCTGCTTGTTGCCGAGCACGTCCATGGCGCGGGCGGCCTTGAGCACCATTAGGCGCATGGCTTCGATCTCGATGCGCGCGCGTGAGATCGTCTCCATGTTCTTGCCGAGGTCGATAATGCGCTTGCCGAACGCTTCGCGATTGATACCGCGGTTGATCATCAAGTCGAGCGCTTTTTCCGCCTGACCGATCGAGCGCATGCAATGGTGAATGCGTCCTGGACCAAGGCGGAGTTGGCTGATCTCGAACCCTTTGCCTCTACCCCACAAGACATTTGATTCCGGCACGCGGACATTGTTGAAGCGGATGTGCATATGGCCGTGCGGTGCATCCGGGTCACCAAACACTTGCATGCCTTCAA
>JANQOH010000054.1 GCA_028289725.1 Alphaproteobacteria bacterium | reverse complement strand
TGATCTCCGTGACGACCCGGACCGTCGGATCGGCTTCCGTGATCACCATCTTCGTCGCGGAGCTTTCGAAATGATCGGTCGTGAACAGCTTGAAGGGGTGAACGGTGCCGATGAGAACCATCAATGCCGCGTCGGAATGGAACGCCCCATCGAAATAAACCTGAGACGTTTCAAAGTTGAGATCACCGCCGGAGGACCCACCGAACAGCGGCACGCCATCCAGAGCGGAATGAAGCGCGCTCACAATCACCTCCTCGCATCGGCACAGCCCATCGATGAGGAGGAAAGCAAAGCTGCTGGCGTTGTCCGAAGGGGGCGCCAGATCCTCCAGCCGTTGCCGGGCGAGTTTGACGTGGTGTCTGGCCTCGCCGATGGAGAACGTGTTGAGTTCGCGAAACGGTGCGGACACCGCCCAGAAATCGGGTGCGGCCAGGCTGAAGCCGGTAATCGCGCCTTGCATGTAGCCGGCGGGCGTTATCTCGGCGCCGCTGGTACAGCCGATCAATGGCATGTCACCGAACTGTTTCGACAGCTCTTCGCCGAGCGTGACGAGATCCAATTCGGTTGAGCAGAAAAAGACGCCGAGCGCCGCGTCCGGATGATAGATGCCGTCGAAGAGATCGCTAGCCGCTTGCGCCGGTATCCTCGACTGGGAATAGCCCACGCGCACGCAGGTCTTTTCCATGACCTTCATTCGTTTCCTCCCGAGGGCCGATTGGGCCCATGGCCGGCCCATCAACTCCGGCCCCTAACAATTTCGCGCCTTCTTATAATAATTATTGTCGTTTTCAGTCGGCGGGCGCGTAACTTTCTTACGTATGTTTAACAGCTGATTTTTTGTATACTACCTTTTATTGATATGATCAGCTCATGGTCATATTAAAGGGTTCGGTTTTTGGCATCTCAGTGGCCGTGCATGAAAGGTGAATAGTCGCCAATAAGCTGACCGGCCGTATCGCCGCCCGAGTTGGCTTGCGCGCAATTCGCGGCCGTTTGGATTACCGGCAAAGCGTCACCTCGGCCGCGCACACGTTGACAAGGGCGTGATTACGAACGGGGACTCGATAGTGCCTGAACATCGAAATGCTCGAATGCCTTTGCGAACTCACTCGGCTCCGTCTGTCATGCTGCTTGCAACGGCCTGACTCAAATGACACCTAAAAAGAAAGTGCATAGAAAATAGAACGGGAGAAATGGGGTGGGCTCAGAACAATCCACGAATCTTGTTTTCGGACGAGACATTTCGCAGAAATCTGTTTCGCGCTCGAAGCGTGAGAGCCGCCGGTCCGCCGGCGCCTGATCGCCGGTTGCGACACGGATCTCCTTCCAGCATGGCATTCTCACCCGTCGTCCCCAAGCCGGACGATCCCCGCTTGACCCGGAGCCTCGACGGCATCGACCACGACGGACAGCCGGTTTCGGCGCGGGTGATCATCGAGCGCCCGCTGACGCTGTATCTCAACAGCCAAGAAATCGTCACCATGATGACCATTGGTGACTATCCGGACTACCTCGCCGTCGGCTACCTGCTCAATCAGAACATGCTGCGGGCCGACGATGTGATCATGGCGATCGACGTCGACGAAGAGGTCGATGTCGTCGTTGTCCGCACGGCGCGAAAAACCGATTACGAAGCCAAGCTTGGGAAGAAGGTGCTCACGTCGGGATGTGCGCAGGGAACGGTATTCGGCAACGTGATGGAATCATTT
>JANQOH010000037.1 GCA_028289725.1 Alphaproteobacteria bacterium | reverse complement strand
AGGCTCTTGACGATGGCCTCCCACGTCAGGCAACGGAAAGCGGCGGCCAAAATTAACACGCCGACGACGCCGAACGCCGCGGCTTCGGACGGTGTTGCGACGCCGGTCAGGATCACGCCGACGACCAGTGCGACGACGAGTCCCATTGGCAGCATTTCGCGAATGACCAAGCCGACTTTCGTACCGAATGACACCTCGGGCACGTCATAGTGGGGCGCGAGCTCCGGGTTAATCCGCAGCCGTGAGTAAATCAGCACGCCGTAAAGGCACGCCAACACCAAGCCGGGTATGAGTCCCGCGATCAGCAAGTCGCCGACGTCGATGCGCGCCAAGCTCGCCAAGAGTACCGCCAGGCTCGACGGCGGAATGATCATGGCAAGACCGCCGGTGCCGAGGATCGGGCCGATGGACATGGACGGCTTGTAGCCGCGTTTCGACATTTCCGGGACCAGGAGGCTGCCGAGCATGGCCGTATTGGCCATGCTCGAGCCGGACAATGTGGCGAACATGGTGCCGCCGATCACCGTCAGGTAGGAGAGCCGTCCCCGCACCCGCCCCAGGCATTTGTCGAGGGCATCGAAAACGCGTAGCGCAAGGCCGGTGTGAAAGAACAGCTCTCCCATGATCAAAAACAGCGGCACCGGCACCAGCGCGAAAGAGGTCACTGACGCAACCGCGTTGCCGATCAACTGACCGAAGCCGCGCAGGCCGCCCAGGAAAATGAAGGCGCCGACCAAATCTGCGATCAAGAACGCGAACGCGACCGGCACACCGAGCGCCATCAGGCCGATGACCATTCCGAGCATTAGGCATGAGATTTCAATCCAGCCCATGTGGCTTCAAGCGCGTTCGGATTGACTGGCCGCGTCGCCGTGTAGCGACGCTTTGCCGAACAGGAAGCGGCCGAAATCATAAGCCATCAAAAGGAATGACGGCGCGATCGGCGCGAACAGGAGCCAGCGCGGCATGTCGAACGAGCGCATGTCGAACGCGCCACGGGTGAAGTTGACGTAGGCGGTGTCCGCCGCCCACCACGCCACAATCAGGCAAGAAACCAGTCCAACGAAGCAGGCTGCCTTGATCATGATCGTGCGTATGGCGGGCGGAACCGAAGACACGACGATCTCGACATGGACGTGGCCGTGGGTGCGCAGCAGCCATGGTGCGCCAAGAAGTGTGGCGTAGAGCAGGCCGTACTCGGTCAGCGCGAGGGTGTGGGCGAAGGGCTCAAACCCGGCCGTGCGCAATAAAACGTCGGCTGCGATACCCAGCGCGATCACGGCGAGAATCGCGCCGCCGATGCCGGCCAATAGTTCGAGCAGCCGGTCGTAAGCGGTTTTGCGGGGCGGCGGGCTCGCCGGCGACGGCGCGATCACTGGGCCGACAACCGTGGGTGCCCCGGCGCGTGTCTTCGTCGTGCGTTCATTCCGTGGTCACCCGAGAATTCCCCAAACGGCGCGGAGTGTAACGACCGCTTTACGCCACTGGCAAGCCGATCAGCGGAGTGGGCAAGACTTGCCGCGCCACGGAAAGATTCTGCCCGATCAAACGCATAGCGAGTCCAGTCCGGCCGGATTCAATCCCTGGAATCAACATCTTGTGGCTGTGGCACAAACGGCACGCTGTTTGCACTGGACTCGTCGACTCTTGGAAGAACTACAAGGGGTTCAGCGATGTCTGGCCAGAATTCGATCAACACAAACGTCGGGGCGATGGTCGCCCTGCGTAACCTAAACGTTACGAATACGACCCTTGCCGAAGTGCAGAACCGGGTGTCGACCGGCCTGAAAGTTATCGGCGCGAAGGACAATGCCTCCACTTTCGCGATTGCTCAGGGCATCCGCGGCGACATTAAGGGCATCGCAGCGGTTCAACAGGGCCTCGCGAATGGTCGAGGGGTCACGGCGGTCGCCATCGCCGGCGCGACGTCCGTGTCCAACATGTTGATCGATCTTAAGGCGAAAGCGATTGAGGGGCTGAACCCCGGCAATACAAGCGAGCAGCAAGCAATCCTGGCGGCCGACTATGTAGAGCTAGTCGCGCAGATCCTCAATTTCGTCCAGAACGCGGAATATAACGGCGGCAATATTCTGCAATCCGGCGCGGCCAACGTGAATGTCATCTCGGATACGGCCGGTGGCTCGATTACGGTGCGCGCGCAGGATCTGGAAGGCACCGCCTACAGCCCGCTGAACGTGCAGAATCTCACCAATACATCGACGGCGTCCGCGGCCTTGACCCAAGTGAACACGGTCGTGAACACGGTGAATACCGCGCTTGGCCAGCTCGGCGCGGATTCCCGCAAACTGGATTTCCAGGATACCTTCCTGTCAACGATTTCAGACGCAGTGGAGGAAGGCCTCGGCACGCTGGTCGACGCCGATCTTGCAAAGGAATCCGCGAAACTCCAGGCGTTGCAGGTCAAACAACAGCTTGGCGTCCAAACGCTGAGTATCGCCAACACCGCGCCGAATATTCTCCTCGGCCTCTTCCAGTAGTCGACGCCTAACCTCCAAGAGCCAGGTCTCGGCGCGCTCATTTGGGCGCGCCGTCCCTTTTTTTGGCGCGGGGAAGGGCTGTTTCGGCCTATATTATAGTTGGATATCAGGCTGCCTTAATCGGCGCCTCGTCTTGTGGCATCCCTTCCCGTGGCGATATTTTATCCGTCTGTTGCCGATAGTGGCGACGCCCGGCACGATAGTTTGGTGCGCGAAAGTAATGGCATGACTTTGGTCGATCTCAAATTGCACGAACGCCCGTCACCGAATAATGATGCCCGTGCGCCGGATGCGGCAATCGACACCTTGGTCCTTCACTACACGGGTATGAAGAGCGCGGAAGCGGCGTTGGAACGCTTGTGCGATCCGGAAGCCAGTGTCAGTGCGCACTATCTGATCGACGAAGAAGGCAAGGTTTATCGGATGGTGCCCGAACAGCGCCGCGCCTGGCACGCCGGCGTGAGTTCCTGGGCCGGCGAGACGGACATCAATGATCGCTCTATTGGAATCGAGCTCGCCAATCCGGGGCACGAATTCGGTTATCGGCCGTTTTCTGAGCCGCAAATGGGCGCGCTTGAACAACTTGCGACGGAAATCCTGTCGCGACATGACATTCCGGCACGTCGCGTGTTGGGGCACTCCGATATCGCGCCATCACGGAAACAGGATCCCGGAGAATTCTTCGATTGGCGCCGACTAGCGCGCCGCAGCATCGGCATTTGGCCGGAGGTGGTCGCACAACCGCGCCAAGGCACGACGCTGGGCCCGGGTGACACCGGCATGGCCGTCGGTGAGATGCAGTCGGCTTTGGCGGCCTTTGGCTATGGCCTGGCGGCGACCGGCGAATACGATACGCAAACCACGGATGTTGTGCTGGCGTTTCAACGCCACTTCCGGCCGCGGGTTGTTGACGGCGCCTTCGATCCGGAGACGGATGCGATTTTGCGCGCGCTGCTCCGTATGGTGATGTAGATCGCGCGGTCTTCGCGTTGAACTAAGCCGCTAAGGCGCGCTCGACATAATCCAATCGATCTTGGCCGAAGAACATTTCGTCACCGACGAACATGGTCGGCGCGCCGAACACGCCACGTTTGACCGCGGCCTCGGTCACCGTCTTCAGGCTTTCCTTAATGGCTGGCTCTTGGATTCCTTCCGCATATTTCGCGGTGTCCAAGCCGGCTGTTTGCAGCGTCTCGGCGATCACGGCGGGCTGTGACATGTCCTTTTGATCGACCCAGATCGCCCGATTGACCGTCTCCATATACCGCTCGAGCTCGCCAGCTTGCTGCGCAACGAGCGCGCCGCGCATAACTTGCAGCGTGTTCACGGGAAAATGGGGATTGTGCTCGTACGGCACACCGTAAAACGCGGCACAACGCGGAATATCCTTGCTCATATAGGCGCCTCTCGGCGGCAAATTGACCGGGGTCTCGCTGCCGATCGCGTGAAATACGCCGCCCAACAGCATCGGCCGGTATTCCAGCTTGGCACCGGTTCGCTTGGCGATGGAAGGAAGCTGCGTACAGGCCAAATAAGCGGTGGGGCTGCCAAGATCGAAATAGAATTCAACGGTCTTTCCCATGACAACCTCCTGGTGTTCTTATGCGGTTGGCGACGCCCGCGTCCGACTATCAGCTTTATGGTCGATGCCCCATGCGAACGGTCGATATTCTTACGATATACAGTCTCTCAGTGGTACTTGTCGCGGGCGCGAGCGAATTGGCGCCTGCGGCAGAGCCGGATGCCATGAGCGGGCCGACGATGCATGAAGTGGATATGACGAAAGAAGCCAGCGCGCTGCGCATTATGGCAGCGGCCAAGGCCCATGCGGCGCAGAACGGCAATCACAAGCCGCCGGTTTTTTCGCCGTGGGATACACTTTTGGCGGAGGCAGGCGACGCCGCCGGCGAAAGTGTTCCGGTTCCGTCAATGCAGGCGGCGGGCTATCCGGTGGTCACTTGGACCGTAAACGACTCGGCACGCATGTCCGACCTGATGCGGCTCGGTGTTGACGGCATTATTTCCGACCGCCCGGATTTGTTGCGCGCGGCTGTGGAGCAATTCGATTCCAGTCTGATCGGTGCCGACGGCTTGATCGACAATGCGCGCATGGACGCCCAAGGGCACCGAGGCGCCCGCGACCTGCGGCCGGAAAATACGCTGCCGGCGATGGAGGCTGGCCTCGACCACCTCGTGACGACTCTCGAGACGGATACCGGCCTCACGGCGGATGGAATCTCGGTCTTGTCACATGATCCGTACTTGATGGCCGACAAATGCCGTCGCGCGAGCGGCGAGCCCTATACGGTGGCCGATGAGGTGTTGATCAAGAACCTCTCGCTCCGCGAGTTGCAGCACGCGTTCGTCTGCGACGGCTTGCCGCGCGGCGACCCGCAAACCAATGATCTCGACTTGTCTCCGGTTTCGGTGGCGTTCACCGCCGCAACTGACTTGCCTCATCCTTACGCCATGCCGACGGTCGCGCAGCTTTTCGATTTCGTGGCCTTCTACGCCGACTATTATCGCGGCGGCGACGGTGTGCGGCACGAGAATGCCGAGCAACGGGCGAAGAACGCCGCACGCGTTCGCTTCAATATCGAGACAAAGCTGAATCCCGGCACCGATCGCGACGAAAAAGGGATCGTCCTGGCGGACCGCACGGCCGGCCCGCAAGCTTTCGTGACCGGGCTTGCAGGCACAATATCGGCGCGCGGCATGCAAGATCGGGCCGATATCCAGAGTTTCGATTTCAGGACGTTGTTGCTGACCCATGAACAGCATCCGTCCATCCGCACGATCTTCCTGTTCGGCAGCATTCCGGATATCGACGCGCAATGCGCGGGCACCACCTGGCTCCCCGACTTGTTCTGTGAGTGACGCTTAGGGCGCGCCACGATACACAGGTCGGCTTGATCAAGCGCGCTTCGCCGGACATATTCCGGAAGATTGGACATTGGGAGACGGTTGCATGAGCCCGAAAACCGGCGAAACCGCGGACACCCTGGCGCAGAATTTGAGCGAACCGCCACAAACGGCGGCGGAGCGGCCGGATCCCGAGCAGATCCTGTTCGGCGCGAGCGAGCCGCCCGCATTCCCAGAGGGCAATATTTTTCCCATCGAGTGGGATACGGAAACGCCGAAGCTCGTCGACATTTATGAGCAGTCGCGCAATCCGGGTTGGTCGCCGGCGACGCTGCCTTGGGACACGCTGAATCCGGACGATTTCACGCTCGATCAGCGTTACGCCATCGCCTACTGGTTCACCCTGCTCTCGGTGTTCGATAGCTCCGGGCCGGCCGTGTTCGCGCGGGCCATGATCCACACCTATGAGACGCATGAAGAGGACCCGATCCGCAAATGTTTCTTTTCGGTTGTGCGGGATGAGGTTAATCACGAGGAAATCTGCCAACGCGCCATTACCATCCTGACGCCGGGCGGGCCGCTCAATCACGATCCAGAGACGCCCTTAGGCAAACTCGCGCTGAACAATGCCAAATGGTACTACCACAACGGCGCGCGCTACTGGGACGGCTTCAAGGGCGCGGTCGACAAGTACCCACTCGCCATCCTGTTCACTTCGTTCCTGATGGGCGAGCTTGCCGCGTCGACGTTGTTCCACGGCATGCACCAGCGCTCGACGATCCCCGTGTTCAAGGAAGCCTTCCGTTTCGTCGGCAAGGATGAAGCGCGCCACCTAGGTATCTGCATGGCGGTGCTGCGTAAGCTGCTGCCCGAACTGACCGACGAGGAAAAAGCGACGATTACCAAGCAGATCCGCGCGGGCTATGTGTTCCTCTCCGGCATTCTCTACGAGCCGCCCGAGTTGTTCTGGGAACTGCCGGACACGTTTCGCGACGCCCACCGGTTGATCGAAGCGGAAGGCATCGCCGCCGGCCTCGGCACGCTCAGCCTCGAAGAACGCGAAGAAAACTGGCGCACGGCGGTGCTGCGCATGAAAGGGATTATCGAAGGCTACGATATCGCCTTCCCCGCCCTCCCTGAGATCGGCATAGACGGTGAAACCGTCGCTTTCGATCCGAAGGACATTATTCCGGTTTTTTGATCTGGCTTTATGGCCGGTTAATCCCGCTTCAGCTCATTCCGAAGTCGCTTTTTGTGTAAAGATGTCCTCTGTACTCGACTCGATCGTAGCCGTCCGGCCGCGTGTCGCCACTGTAGTGGCTACTCATCAATAGCATGGCTTCTACCGCAAGCATCATCGCCTGATGACGTTCGTCCTCACTCTCAAATGGATAAGCCTCAACCGCTGCATGCATTCGTCCGTAGCCCTTGGTTCCGAACTTCAGGAAGCGGCACAGATAGTAAGATTTGCCGATGTCCTGATCGAAAGTAGATTGGCGGAGGGCAACAAAGGCGATTGTTCTACTTCCCCAAGTAAGCCGGTACGTATCGCCTTCGTCCGGCTCGCCGCCCGGGCCTGGGCTTCGAAGGAATTTCAGGGACACGCCCCGGTCATGATCAATGACGATTTTTTTGTCTTCATACTTCGTTCTATTTGGGTCTTCTTCGATCTTGAACATGCCGCACCTACATCTTCAGATAAGCGATTAGCTGGCGTCCGATGACCGCTAGCGCGCCGCCGGATCACTCAACACTCCTGTGGGGTGCGTTACAATTCGTACTATTTATGGTTGTGAGGCCTGTTTGCAATTCATTCCGCCAGAAACGGTGATGTGCGACAACACCTTTCGCTCAAAATGGAGTGAGCCCAGCAGGGGTGCCCGGAAAAGGCGCCTACCGCGTGTTTTCCGCTTCACGCGCCGAAATGCCGGGCGAGTTTGTCGACGGCTTCGTCCAGAATGGCGTCTTGTTTTGTGAAGCAGAAGCGCGCGAAGTGGCGGACGTCGCCGGTGTCGTAGAACGCGCTTAAGGGCACCGCCGTCACGCCGGCTTCGGTGGTGATGTGGCGGCAGAAATCGACATCGTCGCCATTGAATCCGAGCGGCCTGAAATCGGCACTGATGAAATATGTGCCTTCCGTCTCGAGCATTTTGAAACCGATACCCGCAAGTCCGTCGCGCAATCGGTTTCGCTTGCCTTCCAGTTCCGTTGAGATGCTCGCGAAGTAAGCGTCGTCCTTGCCGAGCCCCGAAGCCACCGCAACCTGCAAGTTTGGCGCGGTCGTGAAAGTCAGGAACTGATGCGCCTTGATGACGGGCGCCAACGTCTCCGCCGCGCCGCACACCCAACCCACTTTCCACCCGGTGAGGGAAAAAATTTTTCCGGCCGATCCGATGCGCAGGCAACGCTCACGCATGCCTGGAAAAGTAATCAACGGATGGTGGGGGCGCCCATCGAACAGCAAGTGTTCGTAAACTTCGTCGCACACCGCGTAGGCGTCGTACCTCGTGACCAATTCGGCGATGAACGACAATTCATCGTCCGAGAACACTTTGGCCGCCGGGTTCATCGGCGAGTTGAGAAGGATCAGTTTGGTGCGGTCCGAGAAGGCTTCGGCAAGCGCCTCACACGGCAGTTCCCAATTCGGTGGCTCGAGTCGGACCAGCTTGACGTCGGCGCCGGCGCGCCGGGCAATCGGCAGGTAGCTGTCATAAAGCGGCTCGAGCAGGACTGCTTCGTCGCCCGGTTCCAAGAGGCCGAAGAGACACCCGGCGAGCGCTTCGGTCGCGCCCGACGTGACGACGACCTCGCTGCGCCAATCGAAATCGAGGTCATAGAACCGTTTGGCGTGGGCCGTGATCGCCTGGCGGAGTTCGACGATGCCCGGCATGGGCGGGTACTGATTGGGACCGGCCACGACGGCCTCTGCCGCAAGGCGGCGAATATCTTCCGGCCCGTCTTCATCCGGGAAGCCCTGCCCCAGATTGATTGATCCGTGCTCGCGCGCGAGCAGCGACATGACTTCGAAAATTGTGGTTCCGAGCCCCGACAGGCCCGGATTGGCCGATTTCACAGTGCCGCCTCCGTCGCGAGTGAGCGCTAAGGAAGCGGCTGGACCAGGTTATGTCAAATCAGGTGGGACCCAGTCGCTACCAGATTTCAATCGGCCCGACATCGACATGGACGAAATCGGAGCCGGCATAGTAGCCGACGCCGCCCGCGCGCATGGCAATCGCCGCATCGCGGAGCGCGGTGGTGTCGCGGCCGGGCAGCCGAACGTCGATCGCGCGACCGGTCATATGCAAACTGTCTTCGTTCACGCCCACGCCGCGTTGACGCAGCATTTCGTTGGTCTTGGGCGAACGGTAGCCGCTAATGACCTCGAACGGTTCGCCGGACCCCATCGTCACCCGCAAGCTATGCAGCATGTCGAGGAGACCGAGGTCCATCAGCGCAATATCGCCGGTGCGATGGTCGCGCAGGAGATAATCGATATCGCTTAAGGCATCCGCGCGGTAGCCGTTCGAATCCCAATAGGTGCAGGTCAGTGCCTCTCCGGTATGAATACTGCGAAACGACAGCGATTTGGAATTGACGGCGGCCAAGACCGGCGGCGCTTGAAGCGCCAGGGCGCTGGCGCCAAGCCAACCCATGACGGTGCGGCGTCCAACCGGACGCGATGCGGTGATCCGAGACACGCTGAGCCTACCCATTGATTTTGTCATGCCACTCTCGCTTTCCGAACATCATCTAAGGTGAGGCGTGGTCATGCCTGCGATGGCGGTCACGCGCTGATCAGTTTCTCGTCCTCGTGGTAAGGCGGCGTCTGGGCGGCGTCAAGCTGGGGCCTGCCCCCGCACCGATGCGGGAAAACCGGCACGGTCCGACGGCTGCGTGCCCGTGTTTCGGGTCAAACCGCGCCGATTTCCAGATCAAATGTGTGGGCGGGATGATGTCGGGCGACGCATGCTGCGGGTGGAACGATTTTCCAGTGTGACCTAGATCACACAGCCGTGGTGACCAACCTAACAGTGCGGGACGGCGCAGGAGCATATAAAGGATCTCGAGAACGACCTCCCCTCCCTGAAGACCCCGTCGCCGCCCTTTCCCCCCAAGGGCGGCGACTTTTTTTATGTCCGGTGCAATCGGCAGACGCCGTCTAGGGACACGGGCGGCAACTTCCGTCGGGATCGCGTTGCGTCAACCGATATGACAGTCGGTGGCCGCCTTGGCCATCGGGGACCACGTTCAGCACTTCAGCACAAAGGCGCTCGTGAATGGCGTGCGGCGGTGAACCGGGCACAACGCGCACGGTGTCGAGGTCCGCCGTTCCGGCGCCGACGCCGCCGATGAATCCTAATGCCTTTATGTCGCCGGACGTTGCTTGGATTCGCGCGCGGCCTTGCTCGTCTAGTCCGAGATAATCGAGATAGTCGTACCGGCCTGTGGTGAGGGGCCACGGATCGTTCTCGACAAAATGATGTCCCGCCAAGCGGCCGGGGCCATCCAAGGACTGAATTTGGCAAAAGGGCGGCCAGGTTTGCCGGGATTCCGTGCAACCACTCAAGAACAATAGCACCGCCATGGTACATGCCGCGCGGTGTGGTCCTGTGGCATAGCGAATCATGAGGCCCGAATCCTCGCTCAGCGATAGGCGATTTAAGCAGCTCATGTGGGATACAAAGCAAGGGTACGCTAGAGCCTGCGGTTGAAATAGTCGGTCCTCGCGTCTTGCGATATGTACGACGCATCAGAGAGACACGAGGGATCGGTCTTGGCGCAACGTTTAGATCAATTGGTCGCGGATCTTCGCACCCACAGCACGCTTGGGAACAAAGCGCGCGTGGTTCAACTATGCGGTCAAATCGCGGCGATCGACCCTGATAATCCGGATTTGCTGATCACAACGGGCCTCCTTGCATGGCGTCATGGCAAACGCGAAGAGGCTGAGGCTCTCATGCGTCAGGCCGCGGCGCGGCATCCCAATGAGCCCGAATGCTTGTCGAGCTTAGCGGATATCTTGGCGGCGCGCGGCAACCATGCCGAGGCGATTGCGTATTACCGCCAAAGCGCCGCCATGCGACCCGGGCACGCCAATACGCTGCTGCGCGCCGCGCGCACCATGCGTCGCGCCGGCGATGTCGGCGTCGCCATTTCGATGCTGAGCGAGGCGCTCGCCCGGCCCGAAGCGCAAAATGCCGACCAGATTTCCGACGTCTGGCGCGAACTCGCGTCCTTATACCTCTACGAAAACAAAGTGGGCGATGCGCTTGCGGCGTTAGAGTCTGCGCGCGGCGTGGCGGTCCCAGGGGCGGAGCAGGCGAACGTGTTTCGGCAAGGCGGCAGCCTCTGGGAATATTGCCAATCGCACGGGATCGCGGTTGAGGTTCTGGACGACCTGGCCATGTCGCGGATGACCAACCCCGAAGAAGTTGCGAAACGGCCCGCATTTGCTGCTGGCCTCGAAGACGTTCAATTGCTCGGGACGTCGTTCGTGCCGGTGACGAACGACGGTTTCTTCTTCGCTGAAGGGCTGGTTCCAAATCCGGAAAAAATTGTTTCACCCATGGCCGGTTTCTACAACGATGTCGTGCAGGTTTCCGACGGCGTCAAAATTCTTGCAGCGGCGAGCAATGAGGAAGCGGTGGCCGGCACACATTTTTTTGTCGGCTTTCATGAAAATTTTGGCCACTGGATGCTCAACATTTTCTCGCGTCTCATGATGGCGGCACGCATTCCGCACCTCAGGTCGCTGCCGCTGGTGGTGGGACGCGGCGTTGGTCCGATGCACTTCGATTGCCTGGCGCGCGCAGGCTATAACCGCGATCGCATACGCATTGTTGAACCTGACACGGTTTATCGCTTCGAGAGGCTTTGGATGCCGTCCATGCTTTACCACGGCTATCGCGGCGAGCTTTATTGGTCGGCGAAGATAGTCGATTACGTCCGCGAGACACTAAGTCCCGCGCGACCGCGCGCCGCACGTCCCGATCGGCGTTTTTACATCGCGCGGCGAAACGCCCGTTGGCGACAGCTCGTCAACGAGGATGCGGTGATTGACCTCGTCGAATCGAACGGTTTTGAGGTTATTGACCCCGCCACCTACTCAATTGCCGAACAAACGGAATTGGCCGCGCAAGCCGAGATCATCATGGGCCCGGCTGGCGCGGGGATGATGTTGCTCCTTTTTGCGCGTCCCGGCACGCGGGTCGTGGAGATGATCTACGATTTCCCGGCCATGGATATCCACCCAACGATATGCCGTCATTTGGGCCTTCATTATCACCGCGTCACGGGAGAAGCCGTGAAGCAAGGCGATGATCCGCTTAACCATGATTTTGAAGTCCCAATTGACGACGTGGAGCGCGTGCTGGAAGACATTTTTCAGATGTCGCATTAGTGCGCGTTCAAGCCGTTGGGCTCGTAGACCATAATTTTGCTGCCACAGGAGTCGAGGCCGAAAGGCAAGCCGATGAGCGTATCGAGGCGCTGTTTGACGGCATCTTGGCGCTCAATAGGCACCTGAAACAGCATAAAGCCACCGCCGCCCGCGCCGAGCAGTTTGCCACCGGTCGCGCCCGCGGACATGGCCGCGTCATAGATCGTGTCGATTTGTGGATTGGTGACGCAGTTCGCGAGCTCCCGCTTCAACGCCCAGGATTCATCAAGCAATGCGCCAAGCTCATAGATGGAGCGATTATCGCCCGTGATAATTGCCTCGGCATCGTCGACCATGTCGACCATCCGATGAACGTGCGCGCTTTGGGCGTGCAAGTTGGCAATCTTCTTTTCGGCGATCTGCGACGCGTACCGAGACAAGCCCGTGTAAAACAAAAGAAAGGAACCGAGAAGTTCCTGAAGGCGCGCGGGTCGCACGATCAGGCGTTTGACTTCAAATCCGCCATCGGATCGGAAATCGATGCGGTTGAGACCGCCGAAGGCCGCCCATACTTGATCCTGCGATCCGACATGTTCGCGAATAACGTTCTGCTCCACCTCGATCGCTTGCTGTGCGAGCGCTTGTTTGCTCACCATTCGGCTGTCTAGAGCATGGAGCGCGTGAAGCAGCCCGACCGTGAAAGATGAGCTGGATCCCAAGCCCGTGCGGGCGGGCAGGTCGCCGTCGTGATGAATCTCGAGACCTGTCTCGACATTCATTTCTTGCAGAACATGTTTGACGGCCGGGTGTTCGATTTCGGAGACGCAATTCACCGTCTCAATTTTCGAGTAGACGATGCGGTGTTTGTGCTCAAAGAAGGGCGGCAGGCGGCGGACGCTGATATAGCAATATTTGTCGATCGCGCACCCGAGCACAGCGCCGCCGTGCGCCGATGACCATGCCGGATAGTCGGACCCACCGCCGAATAACGACACCCGAAAAGGTGTACGGCTAATGATCATGCGACGACCAAATACGGTTGTCTTGGCCGAGACGCGGGCACGATGGATTCCGCTTTGGCATAATCGTCCGGCGTTCCAAAGTCGACAAAACAACCACTTTCGACGTGAGAGAGGATGGTGTGTGGCGGTGCCGTCTGTAGAAAATCGCGCTCGAGCGATTTGATCGCTTGGCTTTCCATACGGTTCAGCGCTGCCTGAGAAAAGAGGTACACGCCGCCATTCACCAGTCCGCTGCGGCGACGTGTAGCGTGCTTTTCCGAGAATCCCTGTACCCATCCTCGCCGATCGGCCTTGACCGAGCCGTACCGCGATACATCGGTGGCTTTCACGCAGGCCATGCCAATTTCGGCCGAATTCTTGCGGACTTGACCGACAAAACGCGCGAAATCGATATCGATCCAAGTGTCGCCGTTTAAAACAAGTGTCGGGTCGCTCTGGAGTCGCGCGCGTGCATGACGCAAGGCCCCGCCCGTGCCAGCGGGTTCAGGCTCGACGATCCATTCGATGGCGCAAGGCGCGCAAGACCGTTTGTGAATGGCATCGATGACTTGCTCAGCCAAATATCCCAAACAAAAAACAATCCGCCGCGGATTCTCCCGCGTAAGGCAGTCCATCAAGTGATCGAGGAACGGACGCCCGCCTATCGGCGCAAGGATTTTGGGCGTATCGGGCAGCGCACCTCGTAGACGCGTGCCAAAGCCACCGGCGAGGATGGCGACGTCAAATCCAGTGAGGGCGCCTTTCTTCATCGCACTAGGCCTCCGCCAATTCCGGCTCTTCAATCAAGGCACGGCGCAGCGTGTGGCGGGCCATTGCCTCAATATGCCCGCGCGTTTCCCAACCAAAGCGTTGCGCGATCATGTCTAGATAGCGTGGGTTGGCGAAATAGGTGTCGAACGCGTGGTCTCGAAACGCCAAAACTTCCGCGGCCGTCAGCGACTCGGTTTGAAGCGGCAGACACTCGTAACTGTGCTGTGCGTAGCCGGCCCAACTTGCGGGAAGTTCCCACTCCATTGCGATGGCCGTGCGGTGCAATGGCGAGCCGGGATAGGCCATGGCGGAATAAAAGTTGGCAAACTCGCAATTCAGCTCGGTCGCGAGATCGAGCGTCTGTTGCATGGACGCCAAGTCGTCGTCGGGCAGGCCGAAGATGAAATTACCGACGACATGAATGTCGGCGCTTTGCACCGCGCGCACGACATTGACGATATCAGCGCCGTCGATCGTTTTGGCAACGCCGTCGCGAACATGCCGCGAGGCTGACTCGATACCAAGTCCCAGCCAGCGAATGCCAGCGCCGCGCAGTTTCGCGAGCATGTCCGCTTTGATTGTGTCAATCCGTGCATAGGCCCAGATGTTGAGATCGAGATCGAGGTCGATCAGCGCGTCACAAATGTCACCAACATGGCGCTCATTGAGCACGAACATTTCATCGATGATTTTGAAGTTTCGGATGCCGAAGACACCGTTGAGATACATGATCTCTTCGACCACGGCGTCCGGGGAGCGCATCCGGTAACGGTTGGTGTCGAACGGCGCATTGATGCAACAAAAGCTGCATTTGAAGGGACAGCCGAGTGATGTGTAGATGGATGCATAGGGCATCCGTGCGTCCAGGTCGCCGAAACAGTGCCAGTTATGTGCCCGGTAACGGTCCATCGGCAACAGATCCCAAACATTGCCGTGCAGGTCCGCGTCCAAGTCGCGGATAAGAGGCGCTTGGGGATTAACCCGAACTTCTCCCTTGTCCCACCAGACAAGTCCTTCGACCGTATCCCAATTCGATTGGCCGGCGTTCAAACAATCCAGCAATTGGATTACGGTGACCGGTCCCTCGCCTTTGCATGCGAAATCCACGGCCTCTTCGCGCAGTGTTTGTTCGGGCAGTGCGGACACGTGCCCGCCCACGATGAGAATGGTTTGGTCAGGGTTTCGTGTCTTGATGGCTTTGCAAGCCGCGCCGGCGCCGACCATTTGCTGCGTCGAGGCCGATGGCTGATGACCAAAAACGACCATAACGACAAGGCGTGCACCCATGATTTCGACGCGCGCCGCGACGGCATTGGGATCAAGTTGCTCAGCCTCGGCGTCCAAGATCGCGACGCTCACGCCACGGTCACGGGCATATCCGGCGATCAATCGACACCAAAGCGGAGGCTCGATGGCGGTCAGATCAGACCCCAGTGCCTGATACACGGTTTCGCGCCCGCCGGGATTGATCAGCAACAGATCCAAACCTGTCATGGGCGCGATGGTAGAAGCGGAGAACTTAAGATTGTGCGAATGCATCCGGGACCGCCCGATTGGTGGGGCGCGTCCCATTTGTCCTACGCGTTACCGTAACTTTCGTTACGGATCATGGCGTAGCCTTTTATGAGCTCGCGGATACCGTCGTCGAGCGTGTGCGCGGGCCGCCAGCCGGTCGCCTCCAACTTTGCGTTGGACACGACGTAATCGCGCTTGTCCGGGTCTTCGCCGATTTCCGCTTCGAGAAACACGAAGCCCGGAACATGCGATTTAATCCTCTCGCATAATTCCCGCTTCGACAGGTTGGCGTCGCTCAGGCCGACATTGAATGCTTGGTCGTGCATTTCATCGAAACTGTCGATGCCGTGCAGAAATGTTCGTGCGACGTCGCGGACATGTATGTAATTGCGTTTGAAGTGCCCTTCGAAGAGCACGACAGAACGGTCGTTGGTCGCCCGATAAACGAAATCATTGACGAGCAGATCCAAACGCATGCGGGGCGACATGCCGAAGACCGTCGCCAATCGGAAGCTGATCGCGTTACCGCGATCCAAGACCGCTTGTTCCGCTTCCACTTTCGATCGGCCGTAGAGCGAGATCGGGCGCAGCGGCGACTCTTCCGTGCACAGCTTGTCGGACTCGCCGACGCCGTATCCGCTATTTGTAATCGGCATTAGGATGCGTTGGTCCGGACCCAGCATATTCACCAGCGTCAAGACCGCGTCGCGATTCGTACTGACGGCGCCAACCGAATCCGCGTCGCACATCGGCGCGCCCACGAGGGCGGCGAGCGGAATCACGATATCGACGTCCTTGACCAAGTCGGCCAGGACACGCTGATCGCGCGCATCACCACGGACCATGGCAAAGGACGGTTCCGCGCAGGCAGCCGCCAACGACGCCTGGTTAAACAAAAAATTATCCAAAACCGTGACGCGGTGTCCCGCCGCCAAAAGATAGGGCACGAGGACAGAGCCGAGATAGCCGGCGCCTCCGGTGACGAGAATTGATTGGGGATCAGCCATGCGCGCGCGCCAGCTCGCTATAGTCACACGCGGAATTCAGCACATCGTGTAACTCGGAAATCTGCTGGCTTAGGTCCTGTGGATAGTTTCCAACGAAAAACCCATTGTCGTGCGCGAATTTGGCATTGGGTAGGTCACCAATTGTCTGAAAATCGTAATGCTCCACCACGTCATGGCGGAGAAAGCATCCCCCCGTGATGATGCGAAAACCGATGTCTGCCTGGCGCATTGTGGCGAACAACCGATCTCTTTGTTCAGCCACGTCCGGCGACAAGACAAGCGTAAATGAAAACGCGGAACTTCGGCCATTCTCCTTCTGGACGAGGAAGCGCGGATCACCTTCGAAGCGCTGCCGAAACATCGCCGCATTTCGACGTCGCGCTGCGGTCATATCTGGCAATTTCTTGAGCTGCTCGCGTCCGATCGCGCCGCAAAACTCCAGGGGCCGGACGTTGTATCCGGGCAAGATGAACCGGTACGCTTCGAAGTGATCGTCGCTTCTCGGCTCAAATAGTGGGCTGTCGTCCGGCAAGCCGCGGGTCCAGCCATGCGAGCGCAGACTGAGCGCGAGCTGGGCGAGTTCGGTGTCGTCGGTCAGAAGCATGCCGCCTTCCATCGTCGACACATGGTGCGAGAAGAAGAAGCTGAATGTGCCAATATCGCCAAACGTGCCCGTCTTACGGCCCATCAATTCGGCGTCCATCGACTCGCAATTGTCTTCGAGAAACAACAGGTCGTGACGATCAGCGAACGCGCGCAGGCGATCGAGCGGTGCGGGATTGCCCAAAATACTGACGCCGACAATCATGCGTGTGCGCGGACTGAGAGCGGCTTCCAGTTGGTCCGCGTCGATATTCAGCGTCTCAAGGTCGACATCGACGAAGCGGAGTTTCAGGCCATATTGTTGAAGCGGATGATAGGTTGTGCTCCAGGAGATCGCCGGCACGATCACTTCGTCCCCGCGCCTCAACGGGTTGTCGGCTTTGTAAAACAAGCTCGCGACCGCGATGAGATTCGCGGATGAACCAGAGTTCACCATGACGGCGTGACGTTTGCCGAAATAGCGGGCGAATTCCTCCTCAAATGCCTCGACCTCCGGACCCATTGTGTACCGGCCGCTGGCCACGACACGTTGAATCGCCTCTATTTCTTCGTCGCCCCAGTTTGATGCGGCCAATTCGTAGACCATGCTTGCTGTCCGTCCGCCCGTCCAAGATTGTCGGTGTCGTCCTGCGCACGTGATCACGGTGCGCATTCGGACGACGCACTGTGTAAGACAATATTTGCCATTCGAAGCGTTAACTTTCCGGAAAATCGATCCGCTTTATAAGCGATGTTGATTTTGATCTACGCTCGCAAATCCGCATCCAAATGAACCAGCAACTGAACGCGCAACCACGATTGGCGACCCATGGCGCTGATTGAACTGGAGACAGAAGGTCGCCCACTTTTGGACGGCGATGCCGCTGACCAATTGGCGCGTCGCCTTCGCGCCACTTGCGTGCAAATGGCGCATATTGGCGGTGAAGGGCATTTGAGTTCCGCGCTCAGCTGTGTCGACATTTTGGTGGCGCTATTCGACGGTTGGTTACGCGTTTCGCCGGCACGATCGAATGACCCGGCGCGCGATCGTTTTTTGTTCAGCAAGGGCCATGCCTGTACCGCCTATTACGCATTGTTGGCGGCGAAAGGCTTTCTGGATCCGGACTTGTTGTGCACCTACGCCCAACGCGGTTCGCCCTTGATCAATCATCCCTGTCGGCACGCGCTGCCGCTGCTTGATATGTCATCCGGCAGTCTTGGGCATGGCCTCGGCATGGCCACCGGCATGCTGTACGTCCTTCGGCTTTCAAGGGCCGATGCCCGCGCGGCCGTGCTGATGTCGGACGGCGAATGCAATGAGGGGAGCGTGTGGGAGGCGGCGATGTTCGCGGCCGCCAACAGGCTCGACCGATTGGTGGCAATCGTTGACGTGAATGGATTGCAAGCGGTTGGCCGCAGCGATCAACTGATGGGCGGCACATCCCTGGCTGAGAAGTTCCGTGCGTTCGGCTGGGCGTCGCGGGACGTCGACGGCCATGATGTAACGGCTCTGCGGGCGACATTGAATGCCGTGCCGTTTGAGCCGGAAAAACCGTCGGCGATCATCGCCAAAACCGAAGGCGGTCATGGTGTCAGTTTCATGACCGACCAGACGCTTTGGCACTACCGCGTACCGTCGCCCGACGAGGTGGTGGACGCGCTGGCGGAACTCAAGGAGCGGCCCTTGTTCGAGGTGTCGACATGAGGCGCGCTTTTGCCGACGCGCTCTATGATCTGGCGCGCGAAGACGAGCGCGTCGTGTTGCTGACGGGCGATCTGGGCTTCGGTGTTTTCGATCGGTTTCAGGAAGATTTTGGCCCGCGTTACGTCAATGTCGGTGTTGCCGAAGCGCAGCTTATCGATTGCGCGGCGGGCATGGCGTTGGAGGGTTTTCGTCCAATCGCCTACTCGATTGCATCGTTCGCGACCGGCCGATGCTTCGAGCAGATCCGCGTCGCGGTCGGTTATCATGACGCGCCGGTTGTCGTCGTGGGCGCCGGCGGCGGCTACACTTACGCGAATAGCGGCGTCACCCACCATGCCGCCGAGGATCTGGCGCTGATGGGCGCGATCCCGGCCATGACCGTTGTCGCACCCGGGGCGCCGAGCGAAATATCGTCGCTTCTCCCACAGCTGATCAAACTCGACGCGCCGAGCTACATTCGCGTCGGTCGCTATGGCGAACCCGACTACCCCGCCACACAGCCGGCGCGACTTGGCCAAGCGCGGTTGCTGCGCGACGGCACAAGCGTCGCTGTGTTGACGACGGGCGAAGTGGCAAGCGAGGCGGTCGAGGCGCTTGATGCGCTCGCGGCCGAAGATATTACGCCGACCCATTGGCAGTTCCACACGGTGAAGCCGATCGACATCGCGGCCCTCGATGCCAACGCGCAAAGCGTGCACACGCTGATCGTGGTGGAGGAGCATTTCCCACATGGCGGTCTTGCCGCGGCAGTCTATGCCTGGGCCGCGAAGACAGCACCGGATGTGACGATTAAGCGCTTGGGGCCGCCGCACGAACTCGCGCTTGGTGGGATGTCGCGGACCGAACTGCGCCGACAGTATGAATTTGATGCGCCGGCGATCGCCGAGGCCTGCCGCGCGGCATGGTTGAAAAAGGACAAACCGTCATGACCCAAGACTTGTCTATTGTGACCTTTGGCGATGAGGCGCAGCCGGCGCGCCGCCAGACATTGGTCGATCTGCTGCGCGCATGTCCAATCCCGGACAATGAGTTGCCCATGAATCTGGGTTTGTTTCTCACCCCGCAGACCTTGTCGCGTGTCCTGTTCATGGATTTCTTGTATCGGCAAGTTTCCGAGGTGCAAGGCGTGGTCGTGGAGCTTGGCTGCCGATGGGGCCAAAACGCGTCCCTATTTACGGCGCTTCGCGGTATTCACGAGCCTTTCAATCGCCTGCGCAAAGTTGTCGCCTTCGATACGTTCACCGGGTTTCCGAGCGTCGACGAGAAAGATGGCGCGCAAATGAAACCCGGCGGATATGCCGTGACCGAAAACTATGCGGACTATCTCGCCGCGATCCTGGATGTGCAGGAAAAAGAAAGCCCGCACGCACACCTTAAGAAATATGACATCGTTCAGGGCGACGTCGGGGATACTCTGCCGGCCTATTTCGATGCCCACCCCGAAACCGTGGTCGCTCTCGCCTATTTTGATCTCGATTTGTACCGGCCGACAGTGGACGCTTTACGCGCCATCGAAGGCCGGTTGACCCGTGGCAGCGTGATCGGCTTCGACGAAGTCAATGATCCGGCAACGCCTGGCGAAACCGTTGCGCTTATTGAAGCCTTTGGTCTGAGCCGATATGCGTTGCGCCGCTTTCCACCAAGCGCTCGCACGAGCTACATCGTGATCGATTGACTCTTTCTATCGTGGTGAAGCACTCGGTTTCATCTGCGCCGCCTCGCGTGTGTGACGGGTATCAGGATCGATTGCGCCGCAATGAAAAACCGATCTGAAGATCGGTGCTTTGTACGTCGATTGCGAAACGGTCTCCCCGCGTTACAGGCAGATCTTGTTCGAAGAATTGGACGGCTTGTTGCCAGTGCTTCAATTCGCCGCCTGGGCCACTGTGAACCGTTATCTCGTCGTCCAAGTGGAGCGCAAACCAATAGGCAACACCGTGAACCGCGCCATCGGCTGATATTTCAATGTTTACATTTCGATGTGCGGGCTGGTTCCATGTGGCGAGCGGCGCCGGGTTGCGAAAATCGTACCGCGCGAGTTCGACGACATCGCAGAGGCGTGTATGTGGCTCGTTCTCCAAATCGACGACATTGAATGCGGTCGGATCGCGGAGTTGGTCAAAGGCCGATAGATCGAAACCGGATATTTCTCGCATTGGCGCCACGGACCTGCGTCTCGGCATTTCAACGAGTGCGCCGAATAAGGTAGCGCGGGCTGGGATCACGACGGCATCGGGCGTGAGCAATTGCTGCTTCGCATGCCGATGGGATGGAAGAACGCCTTCATTCAAAAGACCCGATCCTAGAATTTCCGATACCAGGACATTCGCGCGCACAGGCAGATCTTCACCGACTTGCAACTGCGTCGACTTCTTATTTACGACTGTAATTTTCTTGTCATATCCGTTGGCCGCGACAACTTCGCGCGCGACTTTGGCGATCACTTCCGAGACTTCACACGCCAAGATCGATTGGGCCCCTGCCCGCGCGGCCATCAAAGACAGCAACCCGGACCCAGTGCCGATGTCCAGCACCCGCGACTCGGCGGTGATCGCCTTCTCGATGGCCGCTTGATAGGCGTCATTCCGCAACTCATCCGCCAGCATGGGCGCGTGCCATCCGGGCACCAGGCGACACCGCGCGCTCCGCAGTTTGTGCTTCGCTTCAACATAGTCTGGATCAATCGCAACCGCGCGTTCGAAGCTGGCAATGGCATCCTTGATCTTGCCGCGTTGCCGCAACGCGTTACCGAGATTGTTGTGAGTGACCGCAATGTCGGGCCGCAGCTTAAGCGCCGCGCGGTGACTTTCGATCGCATCGTCAAGCCGGCCCAACTCTTGCATCGTGATCCCCAGATTGTCATGGGCTGGCGCGTAGTTGGGATCATGCTCCAACGCGCTTTTGTAACTTGTTTGCGCTTGTTCCAAGTTGCCCATCATGTGCTTTGCAATGCCAAGATTGTTGTACGCCTCCGCAAAGTTTGGGCGCAGCGCGATCGTCTTTTCAAAGCACGCGGCCGCTTGCTCCGGCTTGCCCAACGCGGTGTGAGCATTCCCAAGATTGTATTGGGCGACGCTGTTCCGGGAGTCGATTTTAAGGCACGCCTCATAGCTCTTGATGGCGTCATTCATATTGTTGACGCTTGTCAATGCATCGGCCAGGGCGCCGTGGGTTTGGGCGTGCTTTGGTCGAATCCGCAGCGCTTTTCGGAATTCGGCAATTGCCTCTTGCGGTTTTTCGAGGTCCATCAAGGCCAACCCCAAATTGTACCGCGTGTCCGCATTGTTCGCGTCGAGCTGCGCCGCCTGATTGAGGACGGATACCGCTTCTTCCGTTCGGCACATGGCACGAAGAACGCCGCCGAGGTTGCAGTAATACAGCGCGGTCTGATCTTTGACGGCCATGGCCCGTTTGATCAAATCCACGGCTTTCTCATTGTTGCCATGGTGATGGGCGATCAGGCCGAGCAGATGTAACGCGTCGGCGTTGTCGGGTTCGCCCGCGAGAACCGCGCGGTAACCCGTCTCGGCATCTTCGAAACGTCCGGCCTGATGGTGTGAAATCGCGGTTTTCAATTCAGTCGCGGCATCGAGCATGGTCGTCCACCCGTTCCGAATTGATTGGCTTTGCCATATTTCGCCTTCAACCCAGCAAGGCCAGAGGGGCAAAGAACCAAAGTCAGAAATCGCCCAAAAGTTCCCGAACGTTTCGACCCGGGTCATGGTGACCAAGGCACATGACACTCAGTGTGCCAATCCATTGTGACGGCAATGTGGAGGAGCCCCGGCGGCCGCGACTTCAGACTGCCGAAAAGGAAAGGCCCCGCCTGAAGGCGGGGCCGGCTAGCAAGGAGATCTCGTAGGAATGGACCGGCGAAGGAGTCAACGGTCGAAGCGGGCACGCACTAGTTTGACACTGTCGACGGTTCCGCCTTCTTCGATCAGAGCAGCGGCGCCAAGGGCTCTTCGATCACGTGTACGATGCCAAATTCGGTCTGGATCCCTTGGTCGATCACGCGTGTCCCGTTCACAGTGAACCCACCGTCCAAGTCAATCGCCAGCTGCGCGTCGCCCATCGAGTCGACGACCATTGGCTGTCCCTTCTGCTTCGGATTGCTCAATCCAATGACCATGTGATTAGTCAAGAATTTCGCGAGATCGACTTTGTTCTCGGGTGCAAGCAGCGACGCTTTTTGCTCCTTAGTCAGCTCGTCAAATGCCGCGTCGGTCGGTGCGAAAATTGTGACCGTATCAGGCGCGATGAGCGAGGTGGTGAGACCGGCGATTTCGATCATCTCGGAGAAAGTCTCGAACGAGTTCTGCTCAGTGACCGTGACCGGGGGCGTATCGGATTTGTACCCGCTGGCGCTGGTCATCGCGCTCGCGGCGCCCGCGCCGATAGACACGGCAAGTACCAGCGGCAGGGCGGTCTTCAATGTGGTGCGTATCATGACGGGTCCTTTTCTTGGCGATAGCGGCGATCGGTCGTTGTGCTTAGCGCTGTTCTTCACTTGCTAGGCCAGATAAGACCCTCACGCGGGTGTTTCAAATCGATTGAAATGTCGGTTTCAATCGATATTTCCTATCAGTATGTCGACGGCGTTTAGGGGGAGATGACAACATCGAGACAGCATTTCCTAACCCGATCTCTCATCCAATTTGTGAATGAGAACCGAATGGCCGGGTTGAATCGGTAATAGGCAGTGCCAAATACCGATGGTTCTTTGATAGTTGGTGCCTCAGGGCGCTATGACTGCTGGGAGCCTTCGTGTGCCAACATTGCAGCAATTTCGATATCTGGTCGCTGTCGCGGAAACCCTTCATTTCCGTCGCGCTGCCGAACTCAGCCACGTCACGCAGCCGACCTTGAGCGGGCAGCTTAAGGAACTTGAAGAGCGTCTTGGCGTGCAGCTGGTCGAGCGCAGCCGGTCGCGTGTGATCTTAACGCCGATGGGCGCCGAAATCGCAGCGCGTTGCAAAACCGTGTTGCGTGAGGTGCAAGACATTATCGACCTTGGCAGTCACGGCCAAAGCCTATTGGGCGGGACCATACGACTCGGCGTTCTGCAGTCGCTCGGTCCCTATCTGCTGCCGCATATACTCCCCGACCTGCATAAGAGCTACGCCGACTTGAAGCTCTATGTGCGCGAAGGCATGCCGAGCGCGCTGCTTGACGGGTTAGACAGCGGCAGGTTCGACATTCTTCTGTTTCCGCTACCGATCAAGGGCGCGGACTTTCACACCGCGCGGCTTTTCCGCGAGCCTCTTTGGGTCGTCACGCCACGCGATCATGCCCTGGCCAGTAAAGCCAATGTCGCAAAGTCAGACCTGGAAGGTGAGACCATTCTCACGCTCGAACCGGGGCACCGCCTGCACGATCAAGTGAAGGAGCTCTGCCGGCAATATGGCGCCAATCTGTCGCTCGACTATGAAGGCACGAGTCTAGACACGCTTCGCCAGATGGTGGGTATGGGCATGGGGTTATCGTTCCTGCCCGCGCTCTATGTACGCTCTGAAGTCGCTCAGGACGATCAGGTGAAAGCCGTCTTTTTAAAGCAAGGTGCTCCCAGCCGGATAATCGGCATGATTTGGCGGCGTCATGCGGCAAGACAGGACGAGTATTTCGCACTCGCCGGCCTCATACGGGGAATCCTCAAAGGGCGAGTGCGCGAAGTGGCTGTGATGGAGTAAAAAAGCGGCCGGACGCAGCTTTGCCCATCAATCCTGCAGCGTGACCGGCGTGACGAATCCCTCGGGCTTCACCGCCAATACCGAGCAGTCGACTTGGCGCAGCACTGCCTCGGCCGTGTCGCCGATAAAGAAGCCTGCAATGCCGGTTCGGGCGACAGTTCCCATAACCAAATGATCCACCTTGTGGTCATTCACGAACTCTGGGATCGCGTGGGCGGGATCGCCCTTTGGCAGGTTAACCGTGAACTGCACGTCGGATAGATCCACGTTTGCGAGCAGGTTCTTCACTTTCACTTGATGCGCGCACCGGTTCTTTTCGATCAGCTGATCCATCGTCCGCTCGGCCAATTCCCCGCGGCTCGAATCAAGATCGGCGCCGAGGAAATCCCAAACATGCACAATATCCAGCTCGCACTGTTCCATGCGGGCAAGAGAGCTTGCCAATTGCATGATCTTAAGGTTGAGCGAATCCGGCTTGTCCAGGGATTCTTCGGGGTCCACGGCCGCGACAATTCTCTCAAGGCGCTCGCGAGACTCCGGTTGCATTACCCAAACCGGGCACGGGCATTTGCGCATGAGATGCATCGAAGTGCTGCCGAATGCCATGTCGCGGAGGCCGCGAAATACGTCCGCCGTCATGACGACGAGATCATGTTGGTTTCGCAAGACCGTGCGGATCACTTGGAGGAATGGCTTACCGGTGAGCACCGATACTTCCACGCTGACGCCGTCGTGTCGGATTGACGCAACCAAGCGTTCAAGATGCGCTTTGCGTTCGGCGAGGAATTGCTTTTGCCGGTCTGATTCATCGGCCAGCAAAGGACGAAACATAGACACCGGGCCGTTTGGTAGGTTTTCGATCGCCTGACAAACGGTCAGACGCGCGCCGTTCATTTTCGCGAGCGATACCGCCCGTTGCAGGGCGCCTTCGTCGCCGATTTTGTGGTCGTATATCGCCAGAATGTTCTTGAAACGTTGCATCGATTTGCTGAGCCTTTGGGTGAGCGCGGACGCTTTCTTGATTGGCAAGCCATCAAGTGGGCCGTCCAACACCATCGGCCAAGTACATTTTCCGAACGAAATTGATAGGATTTTTCTATAAGAGATTCACGTGATCGAATTTTTCAAGGAAGTGGAGGCTTTGTTGGCCGGCATGACAATGCCACACCGCCTTGCCCCGTACGTGAAACGCGGCGTTGACCTTCATTTCGCGCGCGAATGCCTGCGTCCTCTGTATCGGCTCGCGGCTTATCCGGGTGCTTTGTCCACTCTCTCAGCTTAGTGATAGGAAACTTCGATCAAAATTTCGCCTCTTTGCGGATTGTTTGGGCGAGAAATGTGCCCCACCTTGCCTTCTATACGTCGAGCCCGGTTCGTGGAGATCGAAGGTCGATGGAGTTTGCATTCACCCCCGCTGTGGCGCCGGCCCACGCGCCCATGTCACAGAGTTCCTTTTGGCCAAAGCGGACGCCAGATACCGGTGCGGCCGGGACGCGTGACATTGTAATCAGCGCCGCGACACAGGTTCCGAAGGACGACAGTCGCGGCGTGTTTCTGGACCTCTATGTGTGAGGCCGATAGGACGCCTTTCGTTCGGTAATTTGGACACAGACGAAGACGGAGCTTCGCCGGAATGAACGCCTTACTTGTTGCCGCTGTCGTTGCGATCGGTTCGATCGGCCAGCCATCTATTTCAGCTACCGAGAGTGTCGCCGTTTTCCATACAAACGCGGCAATCGGCGGTGCCCAGGACCTCCCTTGCTATCAGGGCGATGGCAGCATGTGGCGGCCAGGAACGCTCAAGTTCGATGGCGGCGATCCGGTGCCGCAGGAATCCGAAACGATCCAGCGTTCCGCACCCCCCACGACGAAAGCGGACTGCGCCGTCGCCTGACACGCATCGTGTCGTGGAGAACCGAGTTTAATCGCTGGAAAATCTGGGAGGCCCAGCAAGGATCGAGCCTGCGACCATCTGATTGAAAGTCAAACTTTCAAGTCGATGTGTGCCTGGCTCGGTTGCGATGAAGTCTGTCAACTATCTGGAATTTATCGCATGAATGCTATGCACGTGCACTAAGCTACGCGGGCACCATCATCGAATTGTTATCGTGCCCACCATCCCCATGTCTTCGTGGGTCATACCGTTCTCCTCGTCACTGACATAGCAATGCAAGTCGGTGATTTCACCGGTCTGGATCGGTACAAACCACCATTCAGCACGGTGGCCGGGAAAGACCTCGATTTCCCTTACATCGCCTTTAATTTCCGCCGTTCGACGAAAACCGCCATCGTACGGCTCCAGCGTTTGTACCTTGCGCGTGAAAACCATTCGAGCGAACGTATAGGAAGTGAAGTAGTGCTTGGTCGCACTGTCATTGACCAAGACCAAACGATAAAGCTTGCCCGTTTCGAACTCTAAGTGATTTGGCGAAAAGAAATGCAAATCGCTACCAGATGCGCCGAGTTCAACGATTACTTCGATGGGCTCCTGTCTGGTTAAATCTCCTTCGGCCTGGGCAGATGCTACTGAAAACGCGATCAGCAATGTGAACATGCAAAGCCCAATGATTTTGGCCGTATATGATCGTAAGCAAGCTAGTGACTGTCGCGGATTATATGCGTTGATCATTTGATGATACTTTCGGTTAACAGAATACCTAGTGATTATGCTGCCGGTATTCTTTTAATGGTTGCCGTTTCCCGACCAATCAAGGCACGCCAAATAATTTTGGGGCGCCCGGACAAATGCATTGCCCAGTGACCGCCTTCGGTGGCGGATTGGCGAAATGCCTTTGTGTGTTGTCTCGGACATGGCTGCGTCATATCAGCTGCTGGTCGCGACCGATCGTGTCGCCAAGCGCAATGATACGACACCGGCGGTGCTGAGAACTCTGAGAGTCGCCAAGAGATCTCCGGTCGTCGCTGCCGCGTCAGCGCGCACGATCACCTCAAGATCGGGCGACTCGATGAGCCACGTGCTTACTTGCCTCTGCAAGCTTTCGCGGGAACTTGCTTCGCCATTTAATGCGAGCTCGCCGAAGCCGCTCACATCGACCACCACGGTCGATGGCGGTGTGATTTCGTCAATGGCGACAGTCGGCAGATCGATTTCATAAGGGTCGGGCAACGTGATCGTGCCGCCAAACAGAAAGAAGATGATCAGCATGAAGATGACGTCAACCAATGGCGTCAGGCTGATGACGTTCTTGAACTGCGGTTTGCGGCCGACGTCGATCACGTGCCCGTCCGACTAATGTGCCTCTATTCGCCTTCGCCAATTTCCCAGAGCTCGGGATTGGCCTCGGTAATTTTGCCGGTCGTCGCATCGACCTCGACATTCATTTCACCGCCGCTGGCGAGAACAATATCGAACTCATACGCCGCCGAACCGTCATGCTCGATGCCGTACTCGATGCTCTCCACTTCGCCGGGGAACATTGTGAGCGCGGTTTTCATGGCCGCTTCCTCGCTCACCTGAGCTTGGTCGGCGAACATCGGGTCGGATTTGTCGACCTCGCGTTCGATCTCCCAGATCATCGCGTTTTCGGCGTTCACCTCGACTTCCCAGCGAATGCCGTCGGTGCCCACAATGTCGAAATCGTAGATCGGATCGCCTTCTTCGAATTTGTACTCGACATTGAGCGCCTCACCGCCGAACACATCGAGCGCGGCTTGCAAGCATTGCTCGAGCGTTTTGTCGTCTTCATCGGCATATTCACCGAGGTCTGTGGCATGGGCAGAAGTTGCGAGGGCCAGGCATGCGGCGAAGCCAGCCGCGGCGGTTAGTGCTGTTTTCATGGTTCTACTCCATTTAGACGTGGGTCTAGGGCCAAAGAGCGGAAACTCTCGTCCCCATTACCGAGAACTTGGGTCGGTCCCGGCAAGTGCTCGGAATGGTCCATACTTTGCGCGCGGATTTGTAGCACTAACAAGAGTTAAAGGGGTATTGGAAGCCATTGCGGTGTCATATGCCTTCTCCGCGCGTGTCGTGGCGGATCAAGAAAATGGCGTCGACATTGCTATCGACGCCTTTGAAGTGGTTCTTCTAATACTTATTTAATGCGGGGTGACACTGCATTTGTGTTTGGCACCCATTTGCCCCTTCTCTTCCAGACTTGCGTTTTTTTATGGGCACCAACGCCTTTAGTGGCCTCGATCCTCCTGTGAGATTATCGGTCAAGTCAAAGGCACAATTATTTGAAACAAATATCCAGTTCTATTTACCCGTTTTGGATTAATTCAGCCGAAATGGTGGTTACAAAACTAGGCGCATTTCCATATCGATTGTACTTGCCTATCCTCATTTGCACGTGACTCGCAAAATCCGCGATACTGCGAAAGATTGTTTGCTTGTTTTAACTTACCGTGGCCGATGGCCTGCCCCACCAAACCATCATTGCGATGTCGCTGTGTCATGGCCACGTTTAGCCACCCGCCACCTTCAAGACGGGCTAGCCAGTCGCTCAGCAAGGTCGATGGCACCCTCTCACTCGGGGGCTTCCGTGGCGCTCGCCCTTGGCTTCGCCGAGATCGGGGCTTCAGAACTGGATGGCGCGCGGAATCATCACGCGCATCGAGGAGCCACCACCGTCCGCGACAGTCAACTCTTGCCGCGAGAGGCCGCGCGCGACTGCATACCGTGCTTGTCCATGCGGTAACGCATCGCCATGCGCGATATGCCCAGTGTGCGTGCGGCGGCCGATATGTTGCCACCGGCGTCCTCGAGCGCTCGCAGCATTAGGCGCCGCTCGGCTTCGTCCAGGCGAAGATCGCTTGGCGTTGCGCCCCCGCTTTCCCTTTGCGCTTGAAGCGCCGTCTGACCGATCCGGGCCAAATGATGTGGCCCGATGGAGGCGCCATCGCTGAGCAACACCGCCCTTTCAATCAGATGCTGGAGTTCACGCACGTTTCCGGGCCAGGTATGAGTCGCAAGGATCGCTTCGGCTGCTTCCGTTATTGACGGTGTAGGACGCATGTACCGAGCCGCGGCGCGCTCAACAAAATGTCGGCCCAGCAGGACAGCGTCGCCCTCGCAATCCCGCAGGCGCGGCAGTTCGATATTGAGCACGTTGAGCCGATAATAGAGATCCGCGCGCAGCGCATTTTGAGCAATGGCGGCCTTTGGATCACGGTTAGTGGTCGCGATAATGCGTGCGCCGAATGCATGCTCATGGACGCCTCCGAGGCGACGCAAACGACGCCGTTCAATGACCGGCAGGAGCTTTGCTTGCAGTGATACCGATAGCGCGCATATCTCATCCAGCAAGACGGTTCCATTCCGGGCCGCTTCGATCAAGCCAAGTTTGTTGGAATCGCCGTCGCAACCAAAAAGCTCACGTTCGATGGAGCTGTTTGGCAAGGTCGCGCAATCCACACGGACAAAGGGGTGGTGCGCACGCGCGCTCTCAAAATGAATGAGACGCGCGGCGACGTCTTTGCCCGTGCCCGTTTCCCCGGTTATGAGGACATTTGGCAGGCGAACATTTTCGTCGGCCGCTAACCTCGCGATGGCCCAAATTTTCCGCCGAACTGCGGATATGGCGTCGCTCTTTCCAAGCAGTTTGGGGACACCATCGGCCGCAACATCGTGAGCGCTGCCCCCCTCCCCCTGAAATTCGAGACGGCGCGTCGTGAATACCCGATCGATGACCTTCGTCAATCGATCAAGGTCGAGCGGTTTCGTTAGGTAGTCGAACGCGCCCATTTTCATGGCCTCGACGGCACTGTCGACGTCGCCGAACGCGGTAACGATGACCACTGCCGGATCCACGGCGCCTGCGCGAAGTTCTTCAATGAGTTCGAGCCCCGAGCCATCGGGCAGGCGCATGT
>JANQOH010000027.1 GCA_028289725.1 Alphaproteobacteria bacterium | reverse complement strand
ATGAAGGGGCGAAAGATCCACAACATGGCGGTGACCGCGACGATCGCCGCAACCGTCCGCTCGCCGCGCGACATTGGACCCATGGCTTTCAGTTCGTCGCGGATGACCTGCGCCTGGCCCGGCACCTCCGGAAGGTGGATCGGAAATGCTATCCGCACTAAGATCAGCCAGGCTGCCGGCAGCATGATGGCGTTCATCGGAATGCCGACCATCATCCAATCCAGAAATCCGATATCGACCCCGTAAGTTTCGGACATGAAGCCCGCGAGCACGGCGTTCGGCGCGGTCCCGATGAGCGTTCCCATGCCGCCGATCGTCGCGCCGTACGCAATACCGATCATGAGCGCCGTGGCAAACTTCCGCGCTTCGGCACGATGCTGCGGATTGTCTTGCATACCGCGCTCGACAAACTCGATCACCGACAGGGCGATCGGCACCATCATCACGGTGGTCGTGGTGTTGAACACCCACATGCTGATCGACGCCGCCGCAATCATGAAGCCGCCGATGACGTTGGCTGGGTGACTGCCGACGAGGGCCACGATTGAGAGCGCTATGCGCCGGTGCAAGTTCCAGCGCTGCATGCCAAGCGCGATAATGAAGCCGCCGAGCATGAGGAAGATCACCGGATTGGCATACGGGATCGCGGCGTCCTTTATCGTAATGACACCGAGGATCGGAAACATCAGAAGCGGCAAAAGCGCGGTGGCGGAGAGCGGCAGTGCTTCGGTGACCCACCAAATCGCGATGAGCGCCGCGATGCCCGCCGTATACCAGCCAGCCTGTGACAAACCCTCCGGCGGCGGCGACAACACGATCGCAAAAAAAGCGATCCCGCCAAACACGAGGCCAATGGCATGGCGCGTTGAGAATTCGCCTTCGTCCTCTGCCGGTGCGCCGTTTGCCGTCTGGTCAGTCATCGGCCCTACCCTCCCGTCGCATCGCGCTCAATCCATTTGCGTGCAACAGTAAGGCCGTGTCCCCCGGCGTCCACATAAATCGGTCGCCCAAACTGCATCGATGGCGAAGGCGTCTTGCCTCACTCACCGCCGACGAGTTTCGCGACGGCTTTGTCCAAAGGACTTGATCGGCGATTTAAGGCCGCGGCGATGCCCGGGCGATCCGCGTCCGGGCGGTTCTGGCTCATCTTGTATTTGCCTTCGAGCCGCGCAATGGGGATTTCGAACGCCACAACGTGGGTGATCATTTCGTGCCGAAATCGATCAGACGCGTCGTCATCCGGCCAGGCCGCATCTGCGTTTTCGTCGTAGAGAACGACCATGTCATGAACCAGGTCGAGCGCCTCGTCATCCTGCAAAACGTGCGCTACGCCATGGGCGTGGACAACCGCGTAGTTCCAAGTGGGAACCGCCGGGCCGTCACCATACCAAGTCGGTGAGATGTAGGCGTGCGGGCCGTGAAACATCACCAGAACCGGTTTGCCGCCAAAATGCTCGCACTGCGGATTGGCCCGGGCCAGGTGGCCGCGCAGCACGCCAAACTCACCGCGACTCTTGTCGAGCAGAAGCGGCAAATGACTGACCGTGGGTTCGCCGTCCGACACGGTCAGGAGTGTCGCGAAGGGATAGTCGCGCATCAACGCCTGCAGCCGCGCGACATCGGTCTCCGCGAAAGTCTCGGGAATATACATTTGTTGATCCTTCCAGGCTCTAGAGGCGCATACCGAGCCAGATCACGCTTTCCGTCGACATGCTCACGATCGGCTCCAGCGTTGCCATCCAAAATCGGGATGGCGTATCGCTGGTGCGCGCCCAGTCGTGGTGGGCCTTTTCGTCTGCAATGATCGAACTCACCGCCTGATACGCACGCTCGTCCGTATCCCGCAAATAGCTGAGTTGATCGTTCAGGTGACGCAATACGACCTTCTCTACAGCAGCTGTCGTCGCCGCAACGGCGGACGACCCCAACAAACCGGTGACTACACCCAAAACATATCCGCCTAGTCCGCACAGACCGTAGCTACGGCACCGTCTTACTTTCCGCCTGTTTAGTTCCCCTGCGAAAATGGCGCGGTGCGTCATTTCATGCCGCAGAAATTCCTCGAGCATCGGAACGCTTGGCTTGTCTCGCCACCGACAAACCAGGATTTGGCCACGGTAAATGTTGACGGCGCCATGTTCACCCGCATGGTCGACTTTCAGCATGCGCTCGGCAAGAGTCCGAGCCCCTCGATTGGGCGCGTGGCCGGGAGTCAAGTTCCAGGTCCCTATCGTGCGTTTACTCGGCGGCGTTAGCCGTCGTGCCGATCGCGTCGGATAGAGATGGAATGACCTCTGTCGCCATCAATTCCATCGAGCGTGTCATGGAAGATTTATCCGTCCAGTCATGGGCGGTCATGAGCAGGTGTTCGAACGGGCCGACTTCATCGCGAAACGCGAGCAACTGGTCCGTCACGGACTTCGGCGTCCCGCGAATGACCAATTTGTCCAAGAGTGTCTCGTGCGTCAGCGACTCTGGGTTTTCGTCGCGTTCGGTCACCGCAACCGCCCGCATGCCGGCGCGGTCGAAGATCTTGAACAGATAGTCATAGTAATAGTCGAAAGCCCCGCCCGGCTGTTTGACGATGTCTTCGGCTTGGGCCTCGCTGTCCGCGACGAAGACGCTGCGCGCGACGCGCCAGCACGATGGGTTGGCGGCCTTACCGAGTGTTTCGCATTCGTCGCAATAGGTATCCCAGTGCGATTTGACCGACCATGCACCGATGAAATTCGCTGAAACCGGCAGCAAATCGCGTTGCGCCGCGAGACGCATGGTGCCGGAATAGGGACTCATGGCCGATACCGCGAACGGCGGATGGGGCCGTTGGAACGGTTTCACCAACTGCCCGAGCCCAATATCGTCATGGACCCAATCCGTGATTTGAGCGTTCCAATGCATCCCTTGAATGTTGTAGGGCGGGTCCGTGGTCCAAATCTTTTGGACCATATTGATCGCCTCTATGAGCATCTCACCGCGATTCTTGTCGACGACATCGAATAGTTCGAAGTCCGGTGGCAGACCGCCCGGTCCGACACCCATGATGAAGCGGCCCTTGGCGAGATGATCGAACATCGCCGCGTGGCCGGCGATCTGCGCCGGATGGTATTGCGGCATGCATATGACGCCGGTGGCGAATTTGATGCGTTCGGTTTGCGGGATTAGGCTGGCCATGAACATTAGCGGCGACGTAATCGGCTCCACAGACGAAGCATGGTGTTCGCCGACCCACACCTCTTCAAAACCGAGCCGGTCCGCGAGCACCACCGCCTCCATATCTTCCGCCAGCGAGAGCTGATAGTCCTTTTCTCGCGGATGGACCGGCATCATGAAATAAGACAGTTTCATGGCGGCTGCCTCCCTGGCACATATCGCATTGCCCGCGCCAGCGTAACGCGCGGGCGTTGCCGGCGAAAGGCGAAGCGGCGGCCAACCAAATTTAGTTGGTGGGGGCTATACACATCCGATGAACGACTTCGAGCAGTTTGACGCGGACCTAAGCCGCACGCGGATCCATTGTGTGGCGATGGGCAACGGTCCGCCGGTCCTATTGCTTCACGGTTGGCCGCAGACGTCCTACGCTTGGCGCAAGGTCATGCCACTCTTGGCCGATCAATATCGATTGTACGCGCCCGACATGCCGGGACTCGGCGATTCAACGGCGCCGGAAGGCGGCTACGATAAGAAAACCATCGCGAATGACATTTGGGAATTGGTGAACGGTCACCTCGGCCTCGACCGCTTTTATCTGGTCGGTCATGACTGGGGTGGGCCGGTTGCCTACCGTGTCGCGGCGAGCCATCCCGACGCCGTCACCGCGCTCGCCATTTTGGACGTGGTAATTCCGGGTGACGGCGGCGACGGGTTCTCGCAAGGGGGCCGGCGCTGGCATCACGCTTTTCACCAAGCGGAAGAGATTCCGGAAACACTGATCGCGGGACGAGAGCGGGAATATCTGTCGTGGTTCTGGCGCCACTACACCTCGGTACCCGGCGCGGTGAGCGAGGAGGACATGAACGAATATATGCGCACCTATGGTCGGCCGGAATCCATGCAAGCTTGGCTTGGCTATTATCGGGCGCTGCCGCAGGACATTGACGACAATCTCGGCGTTTCCCGGTCGCGCAAGCTCGAAATGCCGGTGCTTGCCCTTGGCGGCGACGGCACTTGGGCGCGCAAAACCGAACCGCTTGAGTCGCTCCGTCGCGTCGCCACGGACGTGACCGGCGGGGTTATCGCGAATTCCGGTCACAACATCCCGGAAGAGCAACCGGCCGCGCTCGTCAAACACTTAAAATCACTGTTCTACCGCGCGCGCTAGCCGTGAGCCGGCCATCGTGATTTGCGGCCGCGGCGGCAGTCAGGCACAATCACCGGATGGCCATGTCGCTTCGCGACATCGTGGTGATCGGACTTGCCGCATGTTTATTCGCGGCAACGGCTGTGCGCGCCGAGGAAGAGCCGCGCCTCGATCCTCTCGCCCTCTCTGAAATCGAGCAAGCGCTTGCCTATCACCGCGCCGTATCTGCGAAGGTGATCGAGGTCGCGGTCGAGAATTACCCGCCGGAAGCGCTGCGCGCCCGCGAGACCGGACGTGTCATTCTCGCGCTCGATATCAACCCAAACGGTAGTCTGGCGGCTGTCGAAGCACGCGATGCGTCCGATGCGCCGGTGCGCCTCATTGACGCGGCAATCGACGCAGCCAATTCGGCGGCGCCGTTCGAACCGTACGATGCCGGATTGGTGGTCTTGTTCCGCCATGTCGAGATGCAAATCGACTACACGATCCAGGAATAGGCCCCAACCAGCCACTTGTCTATTGGCCGCAGTGTTCTTGGGTCCGGTCCTTCTCCATTGGCCCAATTCCTTATCTTGGACGCTCGCTGGTGGAAGACGCGGAATTGTCTATGATCTCTGGCTCTTAGAACCCGCCGCCTTCTCGATCGAGTCGGCTCGTCCATAATCGAAACTCAATAGGATTCGTCCATATGCGACTCGCATTGTTTGTCTTGTTCTTACTGCCCCTTTCCATTTCCCAAGCCTTCGCCCAGGTCGATCCGGCGGCGCCGAAGGAAGCCGTGACGTTGGATATCAACGCGGCATTGCTGGAGCGTGCACGCGAGCAGAATCTAGACCTTTCGGCATTGTTGGAGGAGCGGTTGGCGACCGCGCTTAAATTTGAATCGGACGCCACCCCCACGTCTCATCAGGCGCTGGTCGCGGCGGCGTTTGACACCTTCGAAAGCATGATGTTTGCGCCGCTTCAGATTGACGCAACAACGCACACCGATGCCGTCCGCGCGACATGCCAATCAATGATCGAGGACCTTGATCAGCTTGAAGCCTACGCTGAAGCCCGCAAATCGATGGACGCGCCCAAGACGCTCGAGGAAGCCAAAGCATTGGATGGATACCTTGCGGGGCGCTTCCAAGTGCTTCAAACGCGCATGGGCGAAGTGGGGGATGAGATTCAAGGTTCCATAGCGATCATACAGCGGGAATGCCCGGATATGGATCAGGATGACGCGGTCGTGCAGCAGGCCGTGGCCACCGCGCTTGGCCAATATGGCCCGGGGGGCTGGTGCGCGGCGATGCGTCAAAAACCACAAGCGGAATGGACGATGGACGACGGCACGAACTATGCGAAGTTCTGCACGGGCGGAAACTAACCGCAGGCTAAACGACTTGGAATCTGACTCGTACCGTCGGCGGCGTTAGCTGTAGATCAGCGTGCCGTCTTCCAGGTCGGCGTTTGGGATCTCATCTTTTTCGGCGTAATAGTCCTGGCTGAAGATCCAGGGCTGGCGGTCACCTTGCTTGGGCAGGATGTGCAATTGCCGCGTGATGTAGCCAGCGTTGAAATTTTTGGCCTCGATGAGTGGACGCGGCTCCATTTGTTTTTCGTCGTCGCGTAGTTGCGGCGTGACGGACCGCGCCCCCTTCTCGGCCATGTGATTCAGCAGCCGGCAGACAAACTCGGACACCATATCGGCGCGCATGGTCCAACTGGCCCGCAGATAGCCAAAGACATAAGCCAAATTCGGAACGCCGGAGAAAAGAATGCCGCGGTGCGCCCAGCAATTGGCGAAATCCAGCGGTTCGCCGTCGATGGTGAAGGCAATGTCGCCCAACGCGCTCATGTTGAAGCCGGTGGCGGTCACGATGATGTCGGCCTCGAGTTCTTTGCCCGATTTCAAGAGGATGCCGGTCTCGGTAAACGACTCGATATGGTCGGTCACGACGGACGCCCGTCCATCGCGAATGTCTTTCAGCATGTCGCCGTCCAAGATCACGGCAAGGCGTTGCTGCCACGGCCGGTAGCTCGGCATGAAATGGGTCTCGATGTCGAAATCGTCGCCGAGATAGGCCCGGATTCCGGCGAGCAGTTCCTGTTTGAGCGCCTCGGGCTCCTCAAAGGACCGGCGCTGAATCGTATTCTGCTCCTGCAGAATTTTTCGGCGCACGATCTCATGCGTCCACGCCTCGGGAATGTCGAGTAAGCGCAGCATATCGGCGAGTTCGTTTTGGTTGGGTTTGGCAATGAAATAGGTCGGCGAGCGCTGCAACATGGTGACGTGCGCGCAGTCCTTCGCCATTGCCGGGATGATCGTGGCCGCGGTGGCGCCGGAGCCGATGACCACGACTTTCTTGTTCTTGTAGTCGAGATCTTCGGGCCAAGTCTGCGGATGCACGATCCGGCCTTGGAACCGGTCCATGCCTGGCCAGTCCGGCGTGTAGCCTTCGGCGTGCCGATAATAGCCCTGGCACATCCACAAGAAGTTGCAGGTAAAGCGGAGCGTTTCGCCGGTATCGCCGCGCTGGACTTCAAGCGTCCAGAGATTCTCTTTGCTGGACCACGTGGCGGTTGAGACGCTGTGGCGAAACCGGATGTGCTTCCGGATGTCTTGTTCGTCGAGAACCTCGTCGAGATATTTCAGGATTTCGCCTGCCGTCGCGATCGGTGGGCCGGACCATGGTTTCCACTTGTAGCCGAAAGTGAATAGGTCGCTGTCCGACCGAATCCCCGGAAACTTGTGGGTGTGCCAGGTGCCGCCGAAGGTCTCCTGCGTTTCCAAGAGAACAAATTTCTTGTCCGGGCAGTGCTGCTGCAGATGGTAGGCGGCGTCGATGCCGGATATGCCCGCGCCGACAATAAGGACGTCAAAATGCTCGACACCTTGGGCGGAACGCTGATGGATCTCGGTCGTTACGTTCATCCTGTCATTACCCTCGGGGCGCGCGCTTAAGCAGTGGCCGCCGCCCGAAACTCATTGAACGCGGTCGCGCCGTCAAACGTGTTGGGGAAGACCAGCGGCAAAGCCTCGGCGGCAATCTTGACGTTGGCGAGGGCCGGGCCCGGTGCATTGCGAACCATCTCCCGCAGGTCCGCGATTTCCGACTCTTCGGTCACGGTGCGGCTGCGGCATCGCCACCACCCGC